>NZ_WWSL01000037.1:0-20118 GCF_009875845.1 Collinsella sp. BIOML-A6 | reverse complement strand
GGGGCCGCGGGGGCGTTCGGCTAACTGCGGGAACGGCCTATTTGCTCAATGTGTTCGGCTGAGATCGGAAATCAACCCCTATGCAAAGTGGCGTTCAGGAAGCGCAACGGGGGCTTGGGGCAAAAGATCTCGTGACCACAGGTGTGTGTATCGCGCTCTATTTTGTGTTCATGATGGTGGGAAGCATGCTGTTCGCGCCGAACCCGGTTCTGACGTTCCTCATGCCGGCGGGCGCGGCGCTGCTCACGGGGCCGGCCTACCTGCTCCTCATCGCGCGCGTGCCGAAGCACGGCCCCCTCATCATCCTCGGCATCGTCGAGGCGGTCATCATGCTCGTGACGGGTATGTACTGGCTGTGGTCGGTGCTCCTCGTCGTGCTCGGCATCGTGGGCGACCTGATCGCGGGCGCGGGCGGTTTTCGGAGCAAACCGCTCAACATCGTGAGCTTCCTTGCGTTCTCGCTCAACCCCCTGGGCTCCTACCTCATGCTCTGGCTCGACCCGGCGGGGTATTCGACGTATTTGGTCGAGAAGGGAACTGAGCAGGCGTACATGGACACGATGGTCGCGACCGGCGCCGACTGGGTGTTGCCTGCGATGATCGCGCTCACGCTCGTCTGCGCGCTCGTGAGCGCGCTCGCGGGGATGCGGATGCTGCGCAAGCAGTTCGAGAAGGCGGGAATGACGGCGTGAGCGTGAGAAATCCGATGCGCCTCGACCCGCGAACGAAGCTCGCCTTGCTGTTCGTTTGGGCTCTCGCGGTGTTCTTTTCCCCGGGCTTGCCGTTCGAAGCGGGGATGATGGCGCTTGCCGTCGTCTTCGGGGCGCTGTGCGGCAAGGCGCGATTGTCGGTCGCGATGTTCGCCGTCTACTGCGTGACCATGGGAATCGCCATCGCGCTCGCCCGCGTGAACCTCGGCATCTTCAGCACGCTGTTCAACTCGTTCTTCCTGCTCGTTCGCAGAGTGTTCCCTTGCGGGCTGCTCGCGGCGATCATCGTTTCGACCACTCAGGTCAACGAGTTCATGAGCGCGTTTTCGAAGATGCGCTGCCCGCGCGAGGTGACGATCCCGCTCGCGGTGATGATGCGCTACGTTCCCGCCATCCGCGAGGACTGGGGCTACATCAAAGACGCGATGCGCATGCGTGGGGTGAGCCCGACGCTCGGCGGCTTTCTGCGCAGGCCGGGCCTGACGGTCGAGTGCCTCTACGTGCCGCTCATGATGAGCGCACTCAACGTCGCGGACGAGCTGTCATGCGCGAGCGTGGCGCGCGGGATTGAGAACCCCGCGCCGCGAACCTGCTACCTGCATATCGAATTCGGGGCGGCGGACGCGGCGGCCGCCACCGTCGCCGTCGCCGTCCTCGCATCGGCGATCGTTCTAAGGATCGTGGCGTGATCGAATTTTCCGACGTGACGTTTGCCTACGCGCGGACCGTGCCGGAGCGGGCCGCCGGTGTGTCGCATATCGACCTTGCGGTACCGCAGGGCTCGTGCGTGCTCGTGTGCGGCCCTTCGGGATGCGGCAAGACGACGCTGACACGGCTCGCCAACGGACTTGCGCCGACGTTCTTTCCCGGAGCGCTTTCCGGCCGTGTGGTGATTGACGGGCGCGACTGCGCGCAGATGCACAGCTGGGAGGTCGCGCTCTCTGTCGGGAGCGTGTTCCAAAACCCGCGGACGCAGTTCTTCAACGTGGATTCTACGGGCGAGGTCGCCTTCGCGTTGGAAAGCTGCTCGACGCCGGAAGGCGAGATCCGCGAGCGTGTGGCGGAAACCATGGACGATCTGGGCATTCGCCATCTCGCCGACCGGAACATCTTCTCGCTTTCAGGAGGCGAGAAGCAGCGGATCGCGTTCGCGAGCGTCTGGACAGCGCGGCCCACGAATCTCGTGCTCGACGAGCCGACGAGCAACCTCGATATGGCGGCGATCATGGATCTGCGCTCGTACGTGGCGAGGGCGAAGGCGTCGGGAGCGTCCGTGCTCGTCGCTGAGCACCGGCTCTGGTGGCTGACGGGCATCGCCGACGAGGTCGTGGTCATGGACGGTGGCCGGATCGTGCGACGGTTCTCCCCACAGGAGTTCGCGTCGCTTTCTGCGCAGGAGGTCGCCGCGCTCGGACTGCGCGCGCAAAGTCTGGCAGAAGTCGAGGCGGCGGCTCCGGTTTGTGGGCAGGGTAGCTCTCGGGCACGTGAGGCGGCGAAGCCGCGGCCAGGTGAACCGTCGCAATCGGAGGCGGAGCCGCGAGCGAGCGAAGGCTATCGGGCAGAAGCGGGCCTCGAAGTGCATGGCGTGCGGGCGGGGTACCGGAAGCGAGAGGTGCTGCGAGGCGTGGATCTTTCGGCTTCCGCGGGCGAGGTCATCGCCCTCGTGGGGCGAAATGGCGCCGGCAAGTCGACCCTTTCACGCGCGATCTGCGGTCTGGCGAAAAGCTCGGGAGGTTGTTATCGGCTCTTCGGCGAGGAGGCAGGCGAGCGGGAGCGTCTCGCGCGGTCGTCGATGGTGTTCCAGGACGTGAACTACCAGCTGTTTGCCGACAGCACTGCGGCCGAGGTCGTCTTCGGCATGGGCAGGGACCGGGCACGGACAGTCGACGCGGAGGGCATCCTTTCGTCGCTCGGCCTCTCCGACGTCGCCGATCGCCATCCGGCGACGCTTTCGGGCGGCCAGAAGCAGCGGCTCGCGGTCGCGTCGTGTGTCGCCGCGGGAAAGGACGTGCTCGCGTTCGACGAGCCGACGAGCGGGCTCGATCTCGCAAGCATGCGGCGGGTGGCAGGCCTCATCCGGCGGCTTGCCGCGGAAGGGCGGGTCGTTCTCGTGGTGACGCACGACCTCGAATTCATCGCCTGCGCGTGCGATCGCGCTATCGAGCTTTCCGGAGGCGCGGTTACGGGGACCTACGACGTCGCGGGCGGCTTGGACGACATCAGACGCGCCCTCTTCGCCGGAACGCAGTTCGAAGGGCTTGGGGGCTAGGGTGAGGGCAATGCCGATGCGCCCGCTTCGGACGTCTTAGCCCATGCCTCGCCTCCTGCGTTTTTGCCCTCATCTGTGCCGACGCGGGTAGACCAAGGCGACCGGGTAGAGGGACGGTAGGTTACGAGTGTTTTCATCATGATGCGACGATCAGACGAGCTTATACGCCAAGGGGACGTATGGGCGCTGTATAAACTCTGGTTCAAAGCTTAGAAAGCTATCCTTACTTCAAAAATAAGCGGTAGGATCGTCCGTTCGTCGCATGTTCCCTACCGCGGAAACGGAGGCAGCATGACAAAGGAGAAGAAAGAGGGCGGGGCGTTCTCGCTCGTGCTCGCATGGGCGGGCGCCAATCGGAAGTTCCTGGTCGCGTCGATGGTCGCCGCGACCGTGTCGGGTCTTATGACCATGGTACCGTATTGGGGCGTTTACCGGATCATGCAGGCGGCGTATGCGGGAACCCTGACCGAAGGGCTGCTCGCTCGGTGCGCCGCCGTCGTGGCGGTCGGGTTCGTCGTGCAGTACGCGTGCTTCGCCGCCTCTAGCCTGCTGTCGCACAAAGGGGCCTACCGCACGCTTTTCGACGTGAGGTGCCGCATCGTCGACCATCTGGCGCATGCGCCCCTCGGGTCGCTGAGCGAGCGATCGATCGGGCAGGTAAAAACGGTGCTGCTCGACGACGTCGAGCGTCTCGAGCTGTTTTTGGCCCACAACATCCCCGAAGCGTTCATGTACCTCGCAGGACCGGTCGCGGCGTTCGTCTTCCTGTGCTCGACGAACGCGCCCCTTGCGCTCGCGACGCTCGTCCCGTTCGCTGCCGCCGTGGCGCTCATGGGTGCGTGCTTCAAAGTGATGGGCGAGGTCATGCCCCGAGCCGCCGCAACGCTTTCGCGCATGAACTCGGTCATGGTCGAGTACGTTTCGGGGATGCGGGTCATCAAGGCGCTCAACATGGGGTCGGCCTCCTTCAAACGCTTCCGAGACAGCGTCGACGGCGAGTTCGACGTGTGGTGCGAGATCTCCCGCAAGACCGCGCCCGCCTATGCGGCGTACCTGGTCGTGATCGAATGCGGACTGCTCATCATGATCCCCCTTGGCGGGCTCATGTTCACGACGGGCGCCGTTTCGGGGAGCACCTACCTGCTCTTCGCGTTCGTCGGATCGCTCTACCTCGTGGAGATCCGCTTGCTGCAGGAGATGGGGTCCAAGCTCGCCGAGGTGGCAAGTGGCGCGGCGCGCGCCCAGGAGCTGCTTGACATGCCGGTGTTCGGGGGCGGGGATCCGTTCCCCAGGCGTTGCGATATCGAGCTGCGCGACGTGAGGTTCTCCTACGATGCCGGCCGCGAGGTGGTGCGCGGGGTGTCGCTGCGCATCGCCCAAGGGGAGCGGATCGCGATCGTCGGCCCATCCGGCGCGGGGAAGACGACGCTGGTCGAGCTCGTCAGCCGCTTCTACGATCCCGATTCCGGCCAGGTGCTCATCGGCGGGAAGGACGTGCGGTCTATCGACTACGACGACCTCTTGGCCCATGTCGCCGTTGTTTTCCAGAATACCTTCCTCACGAGCGGCAGCATCTTCGAGAACATCCGGATGGGGCTCGACGCATCGATCGAGGACGTGCGCCGTGCGGCACGGCTTGCCTGCATCGACGACTTCATCATGACGCTGCCTGACGGCTACGACACCGAGATGGGCAGCCTCGGCGACCGGGTGTCGGGCGGGCAGCGCCAGCGCATCGCCATCGCGCGTGCCATCCTGAAGGACGCGCCCGTTCTCATCCTCGACGAGGCGACGAGCGCCGCCGATCCAGAGAACCAGCTCCAGATCGACACGGCGATCGGGAACCTGTGCTCGGGAAAGACGGTAATCGTCGTCGCGCACCGCCTCGGCGTGGTCCGCAGGTGCGACCGGGTCGCCGTCGTCGAAGACGGGCGCGTGACGGCGGTCGGCGCGCACGAGCAGGTCCTTACGGCATGCCCCTACTACGCGCAGGCGTGGCGGGACTACGACGAAGCTCGCAGCGTCAGTTTCGGGTGGGCGGGCGTTGCGGAGAGCGATGGCTCGCCTGGCAGCGATGGCGCGAAGAACGCAGGAGCAGGACGGAGCGTTGAGGAGGAAAGCGCGATGACGAGAACGGGGCAAGGCGAAGCCGATTCGGAGAAGGGAGTAGGGCGATGACGGGATCGAACACGGCAGCGCGGCGGGACCCCACGCGCATCTTCGCGAAGAACCGCCGCTTCTCAGTCCATATTGCCTGCATGGTGGTGGATGGGGTGCTCGACGGGTGCAACTTCGCTCTCATCTACCTCGTGATACGGGGTGTTTTCGAGGGGTCGTTCACGATGTCGTCGGCGCTCGCCATGACGGCGGCGGTCGCGGCGGTGTTCGTGGTGCGCCTACTCGTATACGGGTATGGCTATCTTCAAGGACAGATCGGCGGTGCCCAGATCAGCCGTAACATCAGGGTCTTTCTCGGCGAAAAGATCAAGCGGATCCCCCTCTCGCGCTTCACCGAGCGCAGCTCGGGCGACTACCTCAACGCGCTCACGGTGAACGTGAACGATTACGAGCAGATTCTCACGCACAAGACCGGCAGCATCGTGAAGAACGTCGCCTTGGCGGTCATGCTCATCACGTTTGTGACGTGGCTTTTCGCGCCTGCGGGAGCCATTGTGGCTGCGATGTTCCTGCTGATCGTGCCGGGCCTTGCCTACTCGTGGCACCAGGTGAGGCGTTTCGGCGCGCGCAAAAGCGCCATCCAGGCTTCGAACGCGAGCGCGATCGTGGAGCACGTGACGGGCATGCAGACGCTGCGCGCCTACGGGATCGGCGGGACGGCGAACGAGCGCATAGTCGAGAGCATGCGCGCATTCTCCGACATCAGCTACCGGTTCGAGGCGGCCGTGACGCCGCCGGGAGCCGTGGTGTTCGCCCTTGTCGGAATGGGCGCGCCCGCGCTGTTCCTCGTTTGCGGCAACGCGGTGCTTGCCGGAACGCTCGATGCGGTTTCCGCCGTGCTCATCATCATGCTGCCCCTGTTCATCATCAAGCTGACGGCGGCGCTCTTCGTCGATCTCACCGCCTACCGCAATCTGTCCATCGCGAAGGACCGCATCGCGGACGTCGCTGCCGAAGTGGAGGAGCGGGGCGTTGACGAGGAGTTTTCTGTCGGCGACGCGGGAATTGAGCTTTCCGGCGTCGATTTCGCGTACGAGTCGGGCAACCCTGTGTTCTGCGGCCTCGAGCTTGCGTGCGCTCCCGGCAGTCTCACGGCGCTCGTGGGGGATTCCGGCTGCGGAAAGTCGACTGCGCTTTCGCTCGTCGCCCAGTACTACCGGCCCGATGCGGGGTCGGTCCTCATCGGCGGTTCCGACTCGGCGGCGTACGCCCCCGAGCGCGTGTCGATCGTCGACCAGGATGTCTTTCTGTTCAACGACTCGGTGGCAGAGAACGTGCGCTACGCCAAGCCCGCTGCGAGCGACGAGGAGATCAGGAAAGCGTGTCGGCTTGCCAACGCCGACGGCTTCATCGAGCGGATGCCCGAGGGCTACGCCAGCCGCATCGGCGAGAACGGGTCGCGCCTTTCGGGTGGTGAAAGGCAGCGACTTTCCATCGCGCGCGCCATCCTGCGGGATTCCCCCATCGTGCTGCTCGACGAGGCGACGGCGTCGCTCGACATCGAAAACGAGCTGGCGGTCAAGCGGGCAATCCGTAACCTGCTTGCGCGTCGTAAGACGGTGATCATGATCGCGCACACGCTGCCCATCGTGCGAACCGCCGACAGCATCGCTGTCATCGGCGACGGGCGGGTGATCGAGCAGGGGACGCATGAGGAGCTTGTCGCGCGAGGCGGCAAATACGCCGCAATGTGGGCGGCCGACCGTCAGCTCGCCTAACATTTCGGCAAGCGCGTACCTGCGGTGCGCCAACGAAGCATCTAATGGGACATCAAGGCAAAGGCGCAGATTCGTCCCAACATGCCGCAAGTGATCGACCATGGGGACTGGAGATATGCGAACCACGGAATCCTCGGAGAACTACCTGGAGGCCATCCTGCGCATCCGCTCCGAGCGCGGCTCCTGCCGCAACGTGGACATAGCGTGCCTGCTGGGCTACTCCAAGGCGAGCGTCACCAAGGCGCTGGCGGGCCTGTCCGCCGCCGGGCTCGCCGAGGTGGTTGCCCGGGACGTGCGCCTGACCCCCGAGGGGGAGCGGATCGCCCGCCGGACGCTGGGGCGCCACCGCTTCTTCGAGGGGGCTGGCCCTCACTTCCGAGCGTATACCGGCGCCGCTTGTTTTAAGATGCCGACCTCCATCCGGAGCCTGCGGTTCTCGCGCTTGGGCTTTCCGGCGTTGTGGAGGTCGACTATCTTCCTCTTGAACTCGTCGGTGAAATGCCTCGGTCTGGGGCCGGTCGAGCCCGAGCCCCCGGTCCGGCTGGGATAGCATGTCGCTGCGGGCCATCGTCTTTCCTCTCGTCGAATATCTAGGCGCTGACGATTCTAGGCGATGGCCCTCTCTTGCTTCTTACACCTCGATTGTGTGCGCTACCCCCAGCGGGCCCGGATCGAGCGATCCGGGCCCGCTTTTGGGGCCTGCCGGAAACCCGGTGGGCAAAAAAGCCAAATATGAGTACTGTTACCAATTTAGTGGCAGCCAAATGGCCTCAAAATCGGTGCCAGAGGCCAAAAGTGCATCGATTTTCGTTCTTCAGAGTCGCGATCGGGCTCCAAACAAGGCGATTTTGCTGCTCTGGACTGGAAAATCGCTGCTACTAATTTGGTGACAGTACTCATATTTGGCCCTTTTTGACCACTGCCCCTTGGTCCAGGACAAAACGGGCTGCTCGAATCATGGGGCGGGTCCATTTTCGGCTGTCCTCAGCTTGCCAGTTCGAAAATGGACCCGCCCCAAGATTGAATCTTTATTCCAACTTTACACCTGGCTTTACAGCTGTCTTGTCAGCTGTAAAGCCAGGTGTCATACTAAAGCCCCAAGATTCGCCAAAAGAGAGGGGCCTTGATGGCACAGAGCGCGAACATGGATGCATCGGAGCTTGCACGCGATATCGCGGCCGGCCTGGCATCGGCAACGACGGCAACGGAGCGCGCGGCACTGGTGCCCGCAGAGCTCGTCGAGGCCATTCAGCGACTAAAAACCCAACGTGACGCGGTGATCCTGGCGCACTACTATGTGGCGCCCGAGGTCCAAGCCGTTGCCGATTTCGTCGGCGACAGCTTCTACCTGGCAAAGCTCGCCAAGAGCCTGCCGCAGCAGACCATTGTGCTGTGCGGCGTGGAGTTTATGGGCGAGAGCGCCAAGCTGCTCAACCCCACCAAGACCGTGCTGCTGCCCGAGCCGGGCGCGGACTGCCCCATGGCGCACATGGTCAAGCGTGAGACGGTCGACGCGGCGCGCGCCGAGTATGGCGACGACCTTGCCGTGGTGTGCTACGTCAACTCGACGGTCGAAATCAAGAGCTGGAGTGACGTGTGCGTTACCAGCTCTAACGCCGTCAAGATCGTCTCCGAGTTGCCGCAGCAGCACATCTTGTTCATTCCCGACCAGAACCTGGGCCGCTTTGTGGCCGAGCAGGTGCCCCAAAAGCACGTCATCCTCAACAACGGCTACTGTCCGCGTCATCACATCATCACCGTCGAGCAGATCGTCGACGCGCAGGAGGCGCATCCCGACGCGCTCGTGCTGGCGCACCCCGAGTGCAAGGCCGACGTTCTGGCCGAGGCCGACTACATCGGCTCCACTGCCGGCATCATCAAGTATGCCGAGGAGTCGGACGCGAGCGAGTTCATCATCGTGACGGTCCGCGGCGTGCTCTACGAACTCGAGCGCCGCTGCCAGGGCACCGGCAAGAAGTTCTACTTCCCTGCGGTGCAGCCCACCTGCGTCAACATGGATCTCATCACGCTCGAAAAGCTCGTGCACTGCCTGGAGACGGGCGAGGGCGAGGTGCAGATCGGCGTGTCGGATGCGGCCGCCGATCAGGCCAAGCTCACGCTCGACCGCATGCTCGAGTACGCGGCGCGCTAAGCCAATGTGACATGAGGGACCATCCCCTATGCCACATTACAAGGGAGAGGATTCCTGTGGAAACCAAACAATACCCCGATATGGAGTGTGACGTCGTCATTGCCGGTTGCGGCGTGGCGGGCCTGTATGCGGCTCTCAATCTGCCGACGAGCACGCGCGTAATCATGCTCTCCAAGGGCGCCGTCGATGAGTGCGATTCGATGCTCGCGCAGGGCGGCATCTGCGTGCTGCCCGAGGGTTCTGACTACGATGCCTTCTTTGAGGACACCATGCACGCCGGCCATTACGAGAACCGCCGCGAGAGTGTTGACATCATGATTCGCTCGAGCCGTTCGGTCATCAACGACCTGCTGGCCATGGGCGTGGACTTTGAGCGTAAGGCCGACGGCAGCCTCGACTTTACCCGCGAGGGCGCGCACAGCCGCCCGCGCATCGCCTTCCATGCCGATATTACGGGCAAGGAGATTACGACCAAGCTGCTCCAGGCTGTCCGCAAGCTGGACAACGTGCAGATTTTGGAGCACGTGGCCATGACCGACATCCTGACGGGCGAGTGTGATGGCGCCACGGTGTGCGCCGGCGTCGTCGCCGTCGCCGTGGACGAGGACGATTCGGCTCGTCCCGCCGACGAGCTGGCAACTGCCGCCGAGGGCGCGCATGCCGGCGACCCGTTTGAGATCCATGCCCGCCATACGCTGTGGGCAACGGGCGGTATCGGTGGCGTGTACGACCACTCGACCAACTACCCGCAGCTCACCGGTGATGCCTGCTACATCGCGCAGGAGCACGGCATTACGATGGAGCACCTGGACTACGTGCAGATCCACCCCACGGGCCTGTTCTCGCCGCAGCCGGGTCGCACGTTCCTGATCAGCGAGAGCTGCCGCGGCGAGGGAGCGATTCTGCTCAATGCCGCCGGCGAGCGTTTTACCGACGAGCTGCAGCCGCGCGACGTTGTCGCCGCCGCCATCCGCGAGCAGATGAAGCAGGACGGCACCGAGCACGAGTGGCTGAGCTTTGCCCCCGTCGAGCGCGACGTGGTGACCGGGCACTTCGCTAACATCCGCGCGCGCTGTCTTGAGGACGGTCGCGACATCCTGGAGGAGCCCATTCCCGTCACGCCCACGCAGCACTACTTTATGGGCGGCGTGTGGGTCGACAAGGACGGCCGCACCTCGATGCCCGAGCTCTACGCCGCTGGCGAGACGGCCTGCAATGGCGTGCACGGCAAGAACCGCCTGGCTTCTAACAGCCTGCTCGAGTCTCTGGTTTGGGGCCGCCGCGCCGCGTGGTACATGCGCACCGGCAAGTCGCTGGCCGTGGAGCAGGCCGGTGAGCCCGCGCTTGACGGGCGTCACCGCGCCCTGAGCGCCGATACCCTTGCAATCGATGATTTGGCCCGTGCCGCCGGCACGCAGGCCGTGGAGGAGTAGACCATGAATCCCATTACCATGAAGCTCGTCGTCGATGATCTGATTTTGCAGGCTTTGCGCGAGGACATTACGTTTGAGGACGTGAGTACGGCGAGCGTGTGCCCCACGGCGCGCCCCGCTACCGTTGAGCTCATCGCCAAGGCCGACGGCATTATCGCCGGCCTGGACGTATTTGCCCGCACCTTTGAGCTGCTGGATCCGCAGAGCTCGGTGCTGTTTGATGTGGCCGATGGTGACGAGGTGCACGCCGGTGACCACGTGGGCCAAGTGCGCGGCGACGCGCGCGTGCTGCTTTCGGGCGAGCGCGTGGCGCTCAACTACCTGCAGCGCATGAGCGGTATCGCCACCTACACACACAGCATGGCGGCGGCGCTCGAGGGTACCAAGACCGTGCTTGTCGACACGCGCAAGACCACGCCGGGCATGCGCGTCTTCGAGAAGGCCGCAGTCGAGATCGGCGGCGGCAGCAACCACCGCTATAACCTGTCGACGGCCGTCATGCTCAAGGACAACCACATCGACGCCGCCGGTGGCGTGGCACGCGCGATCGAGATGGCGCGCGCCCATGCGTCGTTTACCACGACGGTCGAGATTGAGTGCGAGAACCTGGATATGGTGCGCGAGGCCGTTGAGGCCGGTGCCGATATCATCATGCTCGACAACATGGCCCATAACGACATGGCTGCCGCGATTGAGCTTATCGCCGGTCGCGCCAAGACCGAGTGCTCGGGCAACGTGGACGCCAACAATATCCGCGCGCTCGCCGACCTGGGTGTTGACTTTATCAGCTCGGGGGCGTTGACGCACTCTGCGCCGATTCTCGACCTCTCGCTCAAGCACCTGCGTCTGCTGGACGGTAAATAATGGACGCCCGCGAGCGTCGCCGTGCCATCATGGCCGTGCTCGAGGGAGCCAAAGATCCTGTCTCGGGCAGTGCGCTCGCCCACGAGGTGGGTGTGAGCCGTCAGGTCGTGGTGCAGGACATCGCCCTGCTGCGCGCCGACGGGCACGATATCGTCGCCACCAATCGCGGCTATGTACTACAGGAGGCGGCGAGCAGCCCGGCTGTGCCCACGCGTCTGGTCAAGGTGCGCCACAGCGTGGAGCAGGCGGGCGATGAGCTCACGAGCATCGTCGACGCGGGCGGCGCCGTGCTCAACGTGATCGTCAACCACCGCGTGTACGGTAAGATCACGGCCGATCTGGATATCCGTAACCGCCGCGATATCGAGCGCTATCTGCATGACATTGCCAGTGGCAAGAGCTTTCCGCTGCTGACGGTAACCAGCGGCTATCACTTCCACCGCATTGCGGCAGAAGACGAGCAAACCCTCGACGAGATCGAGGCCATGCTCAAGGAGAAAGGCTACTTAGCGGACCTCATGCCCTACGAGGACGATCTCTCTTAGCCCGATACTGTCTTTATAAGTTGCGGTGAAATAGTTCCTAAAATCGGCACCTAAGCAATGAATCGGGAACTATTCCACCGCAACTGCCAAGGTAGCCCCGTCCCCAATTAGCTGCCTATACAAACAAAAGGAGGCCTCCGCGGCGATGCGGAGGCCTCCTTTTTGTGCACGGTGTACTTGTGAGTGTGCAAGTGGGGGAGTTGTTACTCCTCAACGATCTCGGTGATCGCGCCGGCGGGGCAAGCGTCCTGGCAAGCGCCACAGGCGACGCAGGAATCCTCGTCAGCGACGGTAGCGACGTCCTGGAGCTCCAGAACGCCAGCGGGGCAGGAGTCGACGCAAACGCCACAAGCGATGCACTCGTCGGCATCAATTACGGGATGAGCCATGGTAGTTTCCTCTCTGTTGACCGACGCTACAGGAGATGCGCGTCGGTTTGATTCGGGCAAAAACATACCACGGGAGCGACCGTTTGCAATACCCTCTGGCCGGCATCTTCATACCGTTCGCCGAGTATGCCGCGGCTTACTAAAAAACATGCAGGTGAGGCCGTTGAGCTGCGCAAATGTTAGCTGCAGGTGACTTGAAATATAGGACGATTGAGCGTGCTTGCGGAAACTGTGTCCCAGAATTCACGCTCAAAACGGGACACGCTTCCCCCGGGGTCGCTCCAAAGTCCCCTGCACGGCTTCAGGCTCGCACCTCAGTCAACTCTACATAGATTTCAATAGATCTGCCCAGAACTCAAACAGTGCATCTACCTGCGCATTTGAGAACCTAAACTCTCAGAGATAAGAAATCTTATATGAATTGACTTAGATTTTGTATATTCCGGCCCATAAGGGGATACACTACATCCTGAAAGACAAGCCGAAGCGCCGCGCGACAGACCGTCGAGGCGGCGCGAACGCACAAGAGAGAGGGAATTTCTAATGAGTAAGATTCTTGGTATCGACCTTGGTACTACTAACTCCGCTATGGCCGTCCTCGAGGGCGGTTCCCCGACCATTATCGTGAACGCCGAAGGCGACCGCACCACCCCGTCCGTCGTGGGCTTCCGTGCCGACGGCGACCGCGTCGTGGGTAAAGCCGCGAAGAACCAGGCGGTCACCAACCCCAAGAACACCGTGTTCTCCATCAAGCGCTTCATGGGCCGCAAGTACTCCGAGTGCACCTCCGAGATCAAGACCGTGCCGTATGAGGTCAAGGAGGGCCAGGGTGGCCGTGCCGTCGTCGACATCGAGGGCAAGGACTACACCGCCGAACAGGTGAGCGCCATGGTGCTCGCCAAGATGAAGGCCGACGCCGAGAAGTATCTGGGCGAGACCGTCACCGACGCCGTCATCACCGTCCCGGCCTACTTCAACGACGCCCAGCGTCAGGCTACCAAGGATGCCGGCAAGATCGCCGGCCTCAACGTCAAGCGTATCGTCAACGAGCCGACCGCTGCTGCCCTTGCCTATGGCCTGGACAAGCAGGGTTCCGACCAGCGCATCCTGGTCTTCGACCTGGGCGGCGGTACCTTCGATGTCTCCATCCTCGACCTCGCCGACGGCGTGTTTGAGGTTCTGTCCACCTCGGGCGACAACCACCTGGGCGGCGACGACTGGGATCAGCGCGTCATCGACTGGATGGCCGACAAGTTCCAGCAGGAGAACGGTGTCGACCTGCGTCAGGACCCCATGGCCCTGCAGCGTCTGAAAGAGGCCGCCGAGAACGCCAAGAAGGAGCTCTCCGCCGCCCAGCAGACTACCGTCAACCTGCCGTTCATCACCATGAATCAGTCCGGCCCGCTGCACCTCAACTACACGCTGACCCGCGCCGAGTTCGAGAAGATCACCCGCGACCTGCTCGAGCGCTGCAAGCAGCCTGTTACCAACGCCCTGCGCGACGCGAAGCTTAAGCTCTCCGATCTGACCGAGGTCATCCTCGTCGGCGGTTCCACCCGTATGCCCGCTGTCCAGGATCTGGTCAAGACCATGACCGGCAAGCAGCCCAACATGTCCGTGAACCCCGACGAGGTCGTTGCCGACGGCGCTGCCGTCCAGGGCGGTGTGCTCACCGGTGACGTCGAGGGCATCCTGCTGCTCGACGTTACCCCGCTGTCGCTGGGCGTCGAGACCATGGGCGGCATCATGACCAAGATGATCGACCGCAACACCACGATCCCGACCTCCAAGACCGAGGTCTACTCCACTGCTGCCGACAACCAGACCAGCGTCGAGATCAACGTGCTCCAGGGCGAGCGCGAGCTTGCCCGCGATAACAAGTCGCTCGGTAAGTTCCAGCTGACCGGCATCCCGGCTGCCCGCCGCGGCGTGCCGCAGATCGAGGTTACCTTCGACATCGACGCCAACGGCATCGTCAAGGTCTCCGCTAAGGACAAGGGCACCGGCAAGGAGCAGCAGATCACCATTTCCGGCTCCACTGCTCTGTCCGACGACGAAGTCGATCGTATGGTCAAGGACGCCGAGGCTCATGCCGAGGAGGACAAGAAGCAAAAGGAAGAGGTCGAGGTCCGCAACCAGACCGATAGCCTGTGCTATTCCACCGAGCAGACCCTCAACGAGCTGGGCGACAAGGTTTCCGCCGACGTGAAGTCCAAGGCCGAGGCCGCTATCGCCGACGCCAAGAAGGCGCTCGAGGGCTCTGACGTCGAGGCCATCAAGGCCGCCGGCGAGTCCCTGCAGTCCGTGGCCTACGAGCTGGCCCAGGTTGTCTACGCCGACGCTCAGCAGCAGACCGACGGTGCCGCCGGTGCCCAGCCTGCCGACGATGACGTCGTCGACGCCGACTACGAGGTTGTGGACGACGAGGACAAGTAATCATGTCCGCCCGTAAAGCTCGCACGGAGGCGGCTGCCGCTGGCACCGCCCCCGTTGACTCTGAGGAGAAGGACGTGAAGATTCCCGTAGAGGCCGCAGGCGTTACCGAGGTCAACGAGGCCTCGGCCGCCGAGGCTGCCGAGAACCAGGTAGAGGATTCCAACAAGGAGGCGACGATGACCGAGGACGAGATGGTGGAAGCTGCTATCCGCGCCGGTGAGGAAGCCGCCGACAACGACTTTAAGCTCAAGTTCGAGCAGGCCCAAAAGGAGCTTGCCGACGTGCGCCGTGAGCTCGATGCCGCGGCAGAGGCTCAGAAGGCCGCCGAGGACAAGGCAAAGGACGCCACCGAGCGCACCGCCCGTCTACAGGCCGACTGGGAGAACTTCCGTCGCCGCACCGCCAACGAGCGCATCGCCGAGCGTGAGCGCGCGACCGAGAAGCTTGTCACCGCGCTATTGCCGGTGATCGACGATATCGAGCGTGCGATCGACCATGCCCGCAGCCAAGAGCTTTCCGACGACTTTAAGCAGTTCGTCGATGGCGTCGATGCGGTACATGCCAAGCTGCTCGATGTGTTTGCGCACGAGGGCGTTGAGCCCATCGACCCCAAGGGCGAGGCGTTCGATCCGCTCGAGCACCAGGCCGTGGGGCGTGTCGAGGACGCATCGCAGTACGACGAGACCGTCAACGACGTGTACCAGAAGGGCTACCGCATGGCGGACCGCATCCTGCGCTCCGCGATGGTGACGGTGACCTACGGTGGCGAGAAGCGCCCCGCACCGGAGCCCGAAGCGGCGCCCGAGGATGCCGCGGCCGATACGGCCGAGAGCACCGAGGAGTAATTGAGAAGGGCCCCGGGGCAACACCCGGGGCCCTTTCTGGCCTAGTGCCATATGACAGCATGAACCGCCGTCCGCAGGGACGGCGGATGTAACAGGAGAGGAGCTACGATGGCTGCAGGCAAAACCTTCTATGACATCCTGGGCGTATCCAAGAGCGCCTCCGACAAAGAGATCAAGAGCGCGTTTCGCAAGCTCGCGCAAAAATATCACCCCGATGCCGGCGGCGACGAGGCCAAGTTTAAGGAGATCAGCGAGGCCTACGAGACGCTTTCGGACGAGAAGAAGCGCAAAGAGTACGACCAGATGCTCATGTTCGGCGGCATGCCGGGCGCGGGCGGCGCGTATAGCGGTGGCTACGGCGCCGGTGCCGGCGCGAGCGGCTGGGGCGATATCTTCGACAGCATCTTTAGTGGCAACGGCGCCTGGGGCAGCGATTGGGGCTCGGGTTTTGCCGGGGCCGCGGGTAATGCCGGTGCGGGCGCGGGCCGCAACCGCGCGCGCAAGGGCGGCGACCTGTCGCTGACTGTCGACGTAACGGCCGAGGACGCGTTTCGCGGCGTGACGCACAAGGTCACCTACCGCATCCCCTCGACGGGCGAACAGCAGACCATCACGGTCTCGGTGCCTGCGGGTGCGGTCGACGGCGGCAAATTGCGTTACAAGCGCCGTGGTGAGTACGGCGTTGCCGGAGGCGAGCGCGGCGACCTGGTCGTGACCACGCATGTGGAGGAGCATCCGCTGTTTAAGCGCAAGGGCGCCGATGTGACTATGGAGGTGCCGATCTCGGTCTACGAGGCGGCGCTCGGCTGCACGGTGGATGTGCCCACGCCCGGCGGCGCGACGGTTCGCCTGAAGGTGCCCGCAGGTACCCAGACGGGCAAGAAGTTCCGCTTTAAGGAGATGGGTGCGCCCGACGTTAAGCATCGCGGCCGCACGGGTGCGCTGCTCGTCGAGATCAAGGTGCAGGTTCCCTCGAACCTGTCCGACGATGAGCGCGATGCCATGACCAAGCTGCGCGAGGCCGACACGCGCGATTATCGCGAGAAGGTCAACCGTTACAAGGCGACATTCTAGTTTGGTTGCGTGGCCCACGGGCTGGCCGCAGGCTTATGGTGGAGATGTGCGAGACGGAAAGGGGTCAGGTAGCATGGCCGAGGACAATAGGAACAAACCGCTGTATATGATCAGCGTGGCGGCCGAGCTGACCGGCATGCACCCGCAGACTCTGCGCGTCTACGAGTCCAAGGGCCTGGTGAACCCCCAGCGCTCGGGCGGTAACACGCGTCTGTATTCGCGTGCCGATATCGAGCGCCTGGAGCTCATCAACCAACTGACCGACGAGGGCATTAACCTCGCCGGCGTGGTGCGCATCCTCGATATGAAGGAGCGCGCCGAGGAGCGCGAGCGCGAGAACGAGAAGCTCCGCGCCCGCGTACGCCAGCTCGAGGACGAGCTGCACGAGTACAAGATGCAAAAGAAGATCACCGCTCTGGCCCCGCGCGACGGCTCGGTCAACCCCGAGCAAGTCATGCGCAAGCTGCTGGGCACGGGCGGGGATCTCTAGGTTCCGCCGTTCTGACGAACGGCGGACCGGTCGACGCTGCGCTGGCCGCATTTGGACAATCTGACGTTCAACTTCAAGGGCGCGACCAGAAGGTCAGCGCCCTTTCGTTTCACGTCACCTTGTCTCAAATGCGGCCCGCTCGCTGTCCGTCCTCTACCTGCGGCGCTGCCTTGCTCGCTCTGGCGGGCTTTCGCTGTCCGCGCCAAAACATCGGCGTTGTTATGGGTAGTCATTGGGGACGTTCTTAAATGACTAGTCGAAAGGGACACTCTTGCGCCAGATCTGCCGGCCCCACACCGGGCTCGTCTTATGCTTTACCGAGATAAAGTGAACGTGTAGATTCGTAACCCACTCGCAACCGTTCTATGGCACGATATTGAACGAATGTATGCTATGCGCCCGAGCCTTTCGGGCAGAGTGGGAGACAGTATGGTCAAGCTGTACGAGGATGGCATCTACCTGCGCGGCGGCAGCGAGGTTGTGCCTGCGGCTGAGGCTGCCGAGCGCGGTATTACGCAGACACCTGAGGATGCCAGGCGTGGCACCATCGCGTATTCGATTCTCCAGGCACACAATACGTCCGGCGACCCCGAGGCACTCAAGATTCGTTTCGATGCCATGGCGAGCCACGACATCACCTTCGTCGGCATCATCCAGACGGCGCGCGCCTCGGGCATGGAGCAGTTCCCGCTGCCCTACGTGCTCACCAACTGCCATAACTCGCTGTGCGCCGTGGGCGGCACCATCAACGAGGACGACCACGTCTTTGGCCTTTCCGCAGCCAAGAAGTACGGCGGCATCTTCGTCCCGCCGCACATCGCCGTCATCCACTCCTTTATGCGCGAGAACTTCGCCGGTTGCGGCAAGATGATCCTGGGCTCCGACTCTCACACCCGCTACGGCGCCCTGGGCACCATGGCCGTGGGCGAAGGCGGCGGCGAGCTGGCAAAGCAGCTGCTGCGTGACACCTACGATGTTGCCTATCCCGGCGTCGTCGCCATCTACCTCACGGGCGCCCCGCGTCCCGGCGTCGGCCCGCACGATGTGGCGCTTGCCATCATCCGCGCCGTCTTTGCCAAGGGCTACGTTAAGAACAAGGTCATGGAGTTTGTGGGCCCTGGCATTGCGAGCATGACGACCGACTACCGCAACGGCGTCGATGTCATGACCACCGAGACCACCTGCCTGTCGAGCATCTGGGCCACCGACGAGGACACGCACGCGTTTTTGACCATGCACGGCCGCGGTGACGACTACCGCGAGCTCAAGCCCGCCGATGTCGCCTACTACGATGGCTGCGTCGAGGTCGACCTGTCGAGCATCAAGCCCATGATCGCGCTGCCGTTCCATCCTTCCAACGGCTTTGAGATCGACGAGCTCAACGAGAACCTCGAGGACATCCTGCACGAGGTGGAGCTCGAGGCCGCTAAGATCGGTGAGGGCAAGACGCACTTTAGCCTGCTCGACAAGATCGTCGACGGCAAGCTGCACGTGCAGCAGGGCGTTATCGCCGGCTGCTCGGGCGGCAACTACGACTCCGTGGTCCAGGCTGCCCGCGTGCTCAAGGGCGCCAACACCGGCTGCGGTGAATTCTCGCTGTCGGTCTATCCCACGAGCCAGCCCGTGGCACTCGAGCTTACACGCCGCGGCTACATCTACGACCTCATGGAGGCCGGCGCGATCGTGCGCACGGCATTCTGCGGCCCGTGCTTCGGTGCCGGCGACACGCCCGCCAACAACGGCCTGTCCATCCGCCACACTACGCGCAACTTCCCCAACCGCGAGGGCTCCAAGCCGGGTAACGGCCAGCTGAGCGCCGTGGCCCTGATGGACGCTCGCTCCATTGCGGCGACGGCTGCCAATGGCGGCGTCCTGACGCCGGCGACCGACCTGCCCGAGGAGACTTGGGACGAGGCCTGCGAGTACACCTTTGACGACGCGCCGTACAAAAAGCGCGTGTACTGGGGCTTTGGCAAGGCGGAGCCTGCCGACGAGCTGGTCGAAGGCCCCAACATTAAGCCGTGGCCCGCGATGGAGCCGCTCGGCGACGATATCCTGCTCAAGGTGTGCTCTAAGATCATGGACCCGGTCACCACGACCGACGAGCTCATTCCTTCGGGCGAGACGAGCTCCTTCCGCTCCAACCCGCTGGGTCTGGCCGAGTTTACGCTCAGCCGCCGCGATCCGGCCTACGTGGGTCGCTCCAAGGAGGTCGATGCGGTGGAGAAGCGCCGCATTGCCGGCGAGGCAGCAGGCGACCTGGCGGCACTCGATGCCGAGCTTGCCGGCGTGTTTGAGGCGCTGGCCGGCGCGGGTGTCGCGGCAGACGCCAAGGCGACCGAGTACGGCTCCATGCTCTATGCCAAGAAGCCCGGTGACGGTTCCGCCCGCGAGCAGGCCGCGAGCTGCCAGCGCGTAATTGGCGGCCTGGCCAACATCGTCCACGAGTACGCCACCAAGCGCTATCGATCCAACGTGATGAACTGGGGCATGGTGCCCTTCCAGATGGAGGCCGAGCCCAACTTTGAGGTGGGCGACTACGTCTTTGTGCCGGGTATCCGTGCCGCGCTCGATGGCGACTTGAAGAACATCGCCGCCTACGTGGTGCGTGCCGATGGTGCGGTCGAGCAGATTAAGCTCTACATTGCCGATATGACGGCCGAGGAGCGCGCCATCGTCAAGGCTGGCTGCTTGATCAACTACAACAAGTTCAAGGCCGCTGCCGAGTAACGTTGCTGTACGCCCCGGCCACACCTTTCCCTCGTGCTCACGCGCTTCGCGAGGGTCGCCCGAGGGAAAGGTGTGGCCGGGGCTACCGCGACGTTCTCGTTGGGTCTTGAGGGACGCTAATAAAAAGACTTGCTTGATGCCGCCTCTGCTATCGGGGCGGCTTCTTTTTGTCGAAAACCACCACAAAAGGGGACGGGCGCCTTTGTGGGGTTGATTTCCGATCTCAGCCGAACACATTGAGCAAATAGGCCGTTCCCGCAGTTAGCCGAACGCCCCCGCGGCCCC
>NZ_WWSL01000036.1:0-20531 GCF_009875845.1 Collinsella sp. BIOML-A6 | reverse complement strand
GGGGCCGCGGGGGCGTTCGGCTAACTGCGGGAACGGCCTATTTGCTCAATGTGTTCGGCTGAGATCGGAAATCAACCCCACACAGGAGTAGGCTTCTACTCCGATTTTCAAATATCTCAATCTGTAACATCTGGGCGGGCAAATCGGCTCTATCTGTTACAGATCGAGACAAACTACCGTGGCGGGTCAAAACCACCACAAAGGTGCCTGCCCTTTGTGGTGGCGGGGCGTTAGGGGAGGAGCTTCATCGCGGCGGCGTGGGCGGCGCGCTCGTAGGTGTCGTCGAGGGGATTGAGCGGCAGCAGGGCTGTGGCCTGCGCATCGCCGCGGCGATCGAGGGCGTGGGTAATGAGCCAGTCAGCGAGCTCGGGGTTTTTAGGCAGTGCCGGTCCGTGCAGGTAGGTGCCGATGACGCCCTTGTAGATCAGACCCTCAAAACCGTCGTCACCGTTGTTGCCGGTACCCGTGACAACGGACGTTCCGAGTGGCGTGGCGTCTGCGTCGAGCAGAGTGCGGCCGCCGTGGTTCTCGAATCCCACAAAGGGCTCGGGTGCCAGATCGGTTTTGACGGCTACATTGCCGATCAGACGGTCGGAGCCGCGTACGGTTTCGGCGGCAATGACCCCCAGGCCCTCGATGCGATCCTCGCCCATATAGTACGAACGGCCGAGCAGCTGATAGCTGCCACAGATGGCAAGCAGCGAGCCGCCATCCTCAACATAGGCCGCGACCTTGTCTTTTTGGGCGAGTAGCTCGTGTGCCACGGCTAGCTGGTCGCGGTCGGAGCCACCACCCATCATGACGATATCGGCATCGGTCAAATCAAGCGTTTCGCCCATACGGACCTCGTCTACACGCGCGGGAATGCCACGCCAGGCGCAACGGCGCTCGAGGGCGATGACATTGCCGCCGTCGCCGTAGAGGTTAAGGGCATCGGGGTACAGGTAGACGATGCGCAGCGGGCGCGAGAGCTCGACTGGGGCGATGCCGACAGGAAGAGCGCTGCCGTCGGCGCGGGCTACGGCGCTGGCGGCAACCGTGGCTGCATCGGTACCCTTAAGCCCGTCGAGCTCTTTGACCAGCGGCGGAAAGGCCGTGTAGTTAGCGACGACGTAGAAAGTGTCGCCAGCAGCCTCGTCTGCCACGGCGCCAATTGCCTGCGCGACGTCCGAGATAATCGCGGCATCGATGCCGGCGTACTTGAGGCGTACCTGCATGTCGTGCGCACGCGTGCCTCCGGCAAAGGCGACAAGACCCGGCGTGTCGGCGATGCGCTCGAAGTCGACATCGTAGATCCACGAGACATCGTGGCCGTCGGCGTCGTTGTCGTTGAGGAAGAAAGCGCAGAGTCTGCCACCTGCCGTCTTGATGGACTGGATTTGTCGATCGAAGCCTACGGGATTCTTGGCCAGGTTGGCCTCGACGGTTCGGCCGGCGATATTCCAACGGCCCATGCGACCACCTGCTGGCACGTAGGCGTCGAGCGTGGGCTGCAGGCGTGCGGTGTCCACGCCCAGCTCGTGGGCGGCGAAGAAGGCTGCGGCTACGTTGTAGACTATATACAGGCCGTTGTAGCGTGTGGCGATGTGTACGGCAGCCGCGTCGGACGCAGATCCAAAGACCAGGTCAAAGCCATAGCCGTCGCAGCCGAGCTTCACGCCCGTCACGCGACGGACAAGCCCAGGGCGTGCCCAGCCGCACGAGGGGCAATGGTATGCGCCAAGCTGTCCGTACTGCACATAGTCGTACTCCAGCGGCGCGTTGCACTGTGAGCAAAAACGTGAGTCGCTAATGCGATCGGACTCGGTGCCCGTGGCGCCGTCGATGCCAAAGGCGATGCTCGCGTTGGGAACGCGCGCGGCAATCGAGGCGCACAACGGGTCGTCGGCGTTGTAGATGAGCGTTGTTGTCGGCGAGAGCTCTAACGCATGGGCGATGACGTCTTGGGTATGGTCGATTTCGCCGTAGCGGTCTAGCTGGTCGCGGAACAGGTTGAGCAGCACAAAGTACGTCGGCTTGAGCTTGGGCAGAACGCGAACGGTGTAAAGCTCATCGCATTCAAAAACGCCCACGCGCTTGCCGCTACTGGTGTGCTTAAGGCCGCCGCGGGCCTCGAGCAGAGCACCCACCACACCAGGCTCCATATTGTTACCGGCACGGTTGCACACCACGGTGGCACCGCTGGCAGCAACGGCGTCGGCGATGAGGTTGGAGGTGGTGGTCTTGCCATTAGTACCGGTGATCACCACGCTGCGGTCGATAAGGCCGGCGAGGTCGCTTAGCAGCTCGGGGTCGATCTTCATGGCGATGCGGCCGGGAAGCACGCCGCCCTGGCGCTTAAGGACGGAGCGCAGCCCCCAGCGGGCGATATCGCTTGAGGTGCAGGCGAGAGATGAGCGGAGATTCATGAAGCCGTTCCTAACGTAGATGACATAGTCGGGGCGATCGCGCCGCTAAAAGCCGTAGCGGCGCGCAAACTCCTGGGCAAGCTGCGAAACGTCTTCGCAGGCATTGGCCCAGGGGGCAAAGTCGGGGGTATCCGAGATGATGCCGTCGGCTTCCCAAACGGCCTGGTGCGAAAGGTCCCAAGGGTCGCGCGGCTCGGGTCGACAGGGGAGATACGGCGTCTGGTACATGGGGTTCAGCAAGAAGAACGCACCACCCTCGCAGCGGTTGGCAAACTCGCGTAGCGCGCGTGTCGCCGGGCGCATCTTGTTCGTTTTGAACAGCAAGATCGTGCGGGCGAGCAGGTACCAGGGGGAGTTCTCGAGGGCATCGGCCCCCATCTGTTCCTCGAGCTGGTGGGCCAGGGCAAAAAAACCATCCTGATCTTCCAGGCGAGCGAGGGCGAGCAGCACGGTGCCTGCGGCTCGGGTGGGATAACCTTCCGCCTTAAGAACGCGTCGAGAATAGTTGGCGGCAGCACGGTAGCGAGCGCTCGCCATGCACAGCTGCGAGATGGCCTCGAGCGTGTGGAGCCACCCGATAAGCGCCGGCTCGCTCACGGTGAGTTCTGCCGCTGTCACACCGTCCGTTAAAACACTATTGGCCCAGTAGTGTGGGGCCTCCATATCAAACCCGGGCATGCTCTGTTGCAGGTAGTCGGCCGTGCTCGCCTCGAGCTTCATCAGGTCGCCCAGGCAGGCATCGACGGGCGTGTCCGCCAAAATGATGGCGAGCAACTGGGCATCGACGGCCAGCGCATCGACGCGAACAATCTTGAGCAGCTCGTCGCGCATATCGTCGAACAGGCGATTGCGCGTCTGCTCAAACTCCTCGTCGCTGCCCATGTCCTCGATGCGATGGAGCTCGTCGAGCAGGTGGCGATGAACACCGGCATAGGACAGCAGCGCTTGGGCATGATCGGACTGCGCATACTTTTGGGGATTCGCGCTCATGTCGTTATGGACAAGCTCGCGTGCAGCATCGGTGAGCTCGGGGTGCGACGCCAGATAGGTGCGCTCCAGGTAGGCGGGGATGTAGACGCTCGGATCCATTAGAGGTCTCCTCCCTTAAACGGCAAGCCCTGCTCGGCCGCGTGCAGGATGCGCTCGTCGATCTGGGAACGCACGATATCGTTGGTGGCGACCCAGGCGGCAAAGCTGGCGTTGTCGGGGGCACCCAGGCCCTCCTGCAGCACCGGAGTCGCCTCGGACAGCGCAAGGACAAGCTCATCGGTAGAGCCCGGACCGACGTTGACGCGGGCATAGACGCCATCGGGAAACTCGGTTTGGAAGTAGAGTGCCTCGGCTGCGTGCGGGCACGAGCGTGCAAGGATACGCAGGTAGTGCTCGGCGCCTTCGTAGTCCAACTCGCGCCAGGCAGCGCTCATCAGCGCAATGAGCGTCCACGGGTCCAAGTCGCGCTCCGCATCCTTGGGGCGGCGGCGCAGCGGCGTGTTGGCAAGATAGGGTACGGAGTGGGCAGAGCGAAAGCGCTTGAGCTCCTCGGCGGGGTATTCGAGCTTTGCCATGGCGAGCATCGCGGTGTGGCGGACGCCGGCGGGATCGTTGGGGGCGAAGTCGAGGCTGCGGTTTGCGGCTTCGAGCGACATGCGATAGCGGCCGCTAATGAGGGCGCGCGACGCAAGGGCGGCAAGCCAGCGCAGGTAGGGGCGGCGGGTCAGGTCGCCTGCGGCCTCACGCTCGTAGGGGTCCTGCGCCGAGGCAATCTTGAGCGCCAGATCGTGCTCCACCTCGTCGCACTTGGACACCAGATACTGCACGTATTCCTCGTTGGATTCGGCGGTGAGCGCGCACAGCATGCGCTGGGCATCCCAGTTGGCCGGATCGAGTGCGGCCGCCTCGCGGAGCATGTTCTCGGCAGCGGTCTCTTCTTGCTCGGCCTGGGTATCGTCAGGGATAAAGGGAATGCGGTAGTCGACGGCCTCGACCACCTTGGAAATCAGATGTCCGGCGCGGTCGCGATCGTGCACGATGAGCGGTGCGGGGTTGCGGGTGAATTGATCCATCAGACGCTCTACGGCGGGGCCGTCGGTGAGTGGGATGTTGTCGCGGCGCAAGGCCTCAAGAACGAGGCGATGGCAATCCTCTTGAATGGGATCGAATGCCATGGGGCCTCCTTTGCTGCGGTTAGGGTTCAAATGTCTCTATATAGCGTCCTAGTTTACCCGCATGTGACGTGCCGGGGGAGCCGCGCTCGGACATGCACTGTTGCACCACGAAGGCGGTTGTTAGACAGGTGTCTGCACACTGGCCATACGACTCGTATCGCGGTGCCGTAAGCGGTCGATTTTGGGCGGCGAACGGTATACGTTTTGGAGTGTCGCGATGCCGCCTGAGGCATATGGTCAACCTTGATAAAACGTTTGCCCAGCTTGGGGCAATAACCGTAACGCAAGAGGTTCTAAGGATAGAAAAAACGTTTCATCATTGGCGGCTTTAGGTGAATAACTGACCAACTCGAACGGTAAAATAGTGTTTGTCTGAGCGTTGAGACGTTGAGGCATCGCGCATTGTCATCGCCGATAACGCGCAAAACGGTCCTAACGGAGCCAATCGGGTGCTCCGTTATATACGCAAGTCTAAGAGGGGCTTGTTTAGGAGGCACAGTATGGGACGTTTTACCAATCCTCGCGATCTGTACTTTGGTGAGGGCGCTCGCCACGAGGTGAAGAACCTCAAGGGCAAGAAGGCCATCATCGTTTCTGGCGGCAGCTCTATGCGCCGCGGCGGGTTCTTGCAGGATGTTGAGGCCGACCTCAAAGAGGCCGGCATGGAGGTTCAGCTTTTCGAGGGCGTCGAGTCCGATCCCTCCATCGAGACCGTCATGAAGGGCGCAGCCGCTATGCGCGACTTCGAGCCCGACTGGATCGTTGCTATCGGCGGCGGCTCGCCCATCGATGCCGCTAAGGCCATGTGGGTCTTCTACGAGTATCCCGAGGAGTCCTTCGATAACATCATCCAGCCGTTCAGCTTCCCCGAGCTGCGTCAGAAGGCTCACTTCTGCGCCATCTCCTCTACCTCCGGCACCGCTACCGAGGTCACTGCCTTCTCCGTCATTACCGACTACGCCAAGGGCATCAAGTACCCACTGGCCGACTTCAACATCACCCCTGATGTCGCCATCGTCGACCCCGAGCTCACCTACACCATGCCCGCCAAGCTGTGCGCTCACACCGGCATGGATGCTCTGACCCACTGCATGGAGGCCTACGTTTCTACCTTCGCCTCTATGTTCACCGACGCCAACGCTCTGCACGGCATCCGCGAGATCGTCGAGTGGCTGCCCAAGTCCTATGCTGGCGACCATGAGGCCCGTCAGCACATGCACGAGGCTCAGTGCATCGCCGGTATCGCCTTCTCCTCGGGCCTGCTGGGCATCGTTCACTCCATGGCTCACAAGACCGGTGCTGCCTTCGAGAACGGCCACATCATCCATGGCGCCGCTAACGCTATGTACCTGGGCAAGGTTATCCAGTGGAACTCCAAGGACCCGCGTGCTGCCGAGCGTTACGCTTACGTGGCCAAGGAGATCCTGCACCTTCCCGGCGAGACCAACGAGGAGCTCATCGCCGCGCTCGTCCAGAAGATTCGCGACCTCAACGACCAGCTCAACATTCCGCAGTCCATCAAGGACTACGCCAACGGCGGCGTGAAGGTCGACGCCGAGAACCCGCAGATGGTTTCCGAGGAGGAGTTCCTCGCCAAGCTGCCCGAGATCGCCGCGAACGCCGAGACCGACGCCTGCACGCCCGAGAACCCGCGTGAGACCAAGGCTGCCGACTTCGAGAAGATCCTCAAGGCCTGCTACTACGACACCGACATCGATTTCTAATCGACTCTTGTTATCGTAAGGAGGGGCTCCGCACGTATCCGTACGGAGCCCCTTTCTTTTTACTTATGAGAGGATGGGATAAAAATGGCTGCAATCTTCAATAGCCCCAGCAAGTACATCCAGGGCCCAGACGAGCTGGCCAAGCTCGGCTCCTATGTCGAGCCGCTCGGCGCTAAGGCCCTCGTCATCGTGACGCCTTCGGGCAAGAAGCGCGTCGGCGCCAAGATCGAGGGCGGCTTTGCCGAGGCTAAGGCTGAGCTGCTGTTTGAGGACTTTAACGGCGAGTGCTCCAAGGGCGAGGTCGACCGTTTGGTGGCGCTCGCTCGCGATAACGGTTGCGATATCATCGTCGGCGTCGGTGGTGGCAAGATCCTCGACACCGCGAAGGCCGTCGCCTATTACCTGGAGTCCCCGGTTATCATTTGCCCCACCATTGCTTCGACCGATGCCCCGTGTTCGGCGCTTTCGGTGCTCTATACCGATGACGGCCAGTTCGATAAATATCTCTTCCTTAAGGCAAACCCCAACATTGTCCTGATGGATACGACGGTTATCGCGGCGAGCCCGGTGCGCCTGACGGTTTCCGGTATGGGCGATGCGCTCGCAACCTACTTTGAGGCCCAGGCGACGCATGATGCCGACGGTGGTACTTGCGCCGGCGGCAAGGGCGGCATGGCCGGCCTGGCGCTCGCCAAGCTCTGCTACGAGACGCTTATGGCCGATGGTGTCAAGGCCAAGGTCGCGCTGGAGAAGGGTGCGCTCACGCCTGCCGTCGAGCATATCATCGAGGCCAATACGCTGCTTTCGGGCATTGGCTTTGAGAGCTCGGGCCTTGCTGCTGCTCATGCCATCCACAATGGCCTGACGATGCTGCCCGAGTGCCACGGCATGTATCACGGTGAGAAGGTCGCCTTTGGCACCATCGTCCAGCTGGTACTCGAGGATGCCCCGACCGAGAAGCTCGAGGAAGTCTTGGGGTTCTGCATTGAGCTGGGCCTGCCGGTCACGATGAAGGAACTTGGCGTTGCCGAGGTTACGCGCGAGCAGGCCATGGTCGTTGCCGAGGCCGCGTGCGCGCCCGAGGACACCATGTGCAACATGCCGTTTGAGGTGACGCCCGAGATGGTCGCAAACGCCATTCTGGGTGCCGACGCGCTGGGTCACTACTACCTTATGGATGAGTAAATCAAGCAAAGGAAGGGGCAAAGCCAGCAGATGGCTTTGCCCCCTTTTTGCTATGGTGCAAAGGGGTCAAGTTACTTTGCACCAATTGTTGTTGATGAAAGGGCGGATTCTCGTATGGCGCTTCCTATGGTTTATGGCGGTCCCGGCCGGTATGTTCAGGGGCCGGGCGAACTTTCGCGTCAGGGCAGGTATTTGTCATGGTTGGGCTGCGCTGCCTATGTCTTGTTTGACCAGGGTACCGAGGATCGGCTGTGCAAGCAGATTGTCGATGGATTTCTGGACGAAAATCTAAGTGAGCCGTTCTTTAAGATCTATGACGGTCCGTGTACGGAAGAGGCCGTTGTTGAAATGGCCAAGGAGGCCCAGGCCGAGTATTGCGACATGGTGGTGGGTATCGGTGGCGGCAAGATGCTCGACATTGCCAAGGCCGTTGCGCATTTTGCCGAACTCCCGCTGTGCGTGTGCCCCACGGCGGCATCGATGGACGGTCCGTGCAGCGCGATCTCGGTGCTGTATCACGAGGACGGGTCGTTCGACCGCTACCTGATGCTCGAGAAGAACCCTGACCTGGTCGTGGTCGATACCAACGTGGTCGCGGCAGCCCCGCTGCGTATGACGGTCGCTGGTATGGGCGACGCACTGGCAACGTGCTTCGAGGCGCGTTCGTGCGCCGCGGCGCATGGCGCCAACGAGCACGGTGGCGCGCCGGGACACTTGGCCTTGGTTGCGGCTCGTGCCTGCTATGACACACTCATGGCGTGCGGCGTCGCTGCCAAGCGCGATCTCAAAAAGGGGCGTACATCGCCGGCGGTTGAGTGCCTGATCGAGTGCAATATTCTGCTCTCGGGCGTCGGCTTTGAGAGCGGTGGCTTGGCGTTGGCGCATGCCATCGCCAACGGTCTGACGATTCTGCCCGAGTGCAAGGCCATGCATGGTGAGGCCGTAGCGTTTGGTCTGGTGGTGCAGCTGCGCCTGGAGCGTGCGCCCGAGCTTGATCAGGTGCTCGAGTTTTGCCAGCGCGTTGGCCTGCCGACGACGCTCGCGGAGCTGGGCCTTGGCGAGATTTCCGATGCCGACCTGATGAGCGTTGCGGATGCGGCCTTTAGAAACGAACGCAATATAGCCAACGAGCAGACAAAGGTGACCAGGCAAAAGCTCGTCGAGCTCATGCGCGAGGGGTAAGTTGGACGCAGGGCAGCCCGCGCGCGGAGTTCAAAAGAGATGCTTGGACAGTTAGTTCAAATATGTATTTTTTCGCCGCCCGCTACGGACTTATTGAGGCGCATATATTGCTAGAAATTGGTATATAACGCGAAATCTGCGCTGTTTTCAGCGACGCGAAAGCGAAAACCGAGGTTGTGGATGGTGTTTTAGGCGGTATTGCGACCCTCGAGCCACTATTTGACGCTTAGTTTTATACAAATTTGAATTAACTGTCCATGTGAGTCGATTACGCAGGGAAAAGCGACCGATATCGACCTCAAGCTGACGATCTGGACTATAGGTCAAAGGCGGGCCGTCGGGTTTTGAGCAACCTAGGGTCCGCCTTTGTTTGGCTTCTGCCTAGAGCTCGCAGATGTTTTGTGCGCGGCCCTCAACGTAGGCAAGGACGTTGTCGAACTCGATCTTGGCGCGTCGCTGCATGGCCTCGTGCGTAAGGAAGCCCACATGCGGCGTGAAGGTGCAGTTCTTGGCGTTGATGAGCGCGTAGTCGGCGGGGATGGGCGGCTCCATATCAAAGACGTCGATGCCGGCGCCGGCGAGCTTATCGTTGTTGAGTTCCTGGGCAAGGGCATCGTTATCCACGATGGCACCGCGGGCGCAGTTGATAAACACGGCGCCGTCCTTCATCTGAGCGAACTGCTCGGCACCAAAAGACTTGCGCGTGGCATCGTTGTTGGGCAGGTGCAGGCTCACGATGTCGGACTCGGCAAGCAGTTGCTCGAGCGAAACCTGCTCAATGCCGGCCTCGGCTGCCTCGGGATGCTCGTGGCGGGCATAGCCCAGCACACGGGCGCCAAAGGCCTTAAAGAGGCGACCCGTGGCGCAGCCGATCTTACCGCAGCCCACGATACCCACGGTCTTGCCGCAGATCTCGGTGCCAACAAGCCCGCCGCTCGTCTTGCCGGCGCGAACAGCGGCGTCAGCGGCGCCCACCTTGCGCAGCACGTCAATGGTAAGGCCAAGGGTGAGCTCGGCGACCGAAACGTCGGAGTAGCCGGCGCAGTTGCGAACTTCAACACTGCGCTCACGGCAGGCGGAAAGCCCCACGTGGTCGATACCCGTGAAGGCGACGGCGATCATTTTGAGCGCATCGGCGCCGGCGACGACCTCGGCAGGGTAGGGGTTGTTGGCGATCATGACGACCTCGGCGCCCTCGCTGCGTCGAGCGAGCTCGGCCGGATCAGTTGTTTTGGTATCGAAATAGACAAACTCGTGCCCGGCGTTCTTAAGGGGTGCGGAGAGCTCGTCGATAGTCTGCTCGGGTACTCCCAACGGTTCGATCAGGGCAATCTTCATCTTGTGACTCCTCAATAAACCTAGGCGATAAGGCTGGCAATAGATTGTAGGTCTATTTGCCTCAAAGGTGCTCCGCGTGTAATTTGCCCGAGGCGTGGGCCGATAGCGTATCATTAACTCTTGCTTGTTTGCACTGCTCAGGGAGGGGCCGCGCATGGCGCAGGAACACGATCTATTTGATGACATTATCGAGATCAGCAAGGGTTTCGACTTTCTTAAAAACCCGCTTGGCGGCGTGACCGATGCACTCGATCCGTCGGCGCCGCAGTGGAATCCTGCCGACTACAAGGAGCGTCCGCGCGGCAACACCATTCCGTGTCTGACCTGCAAAAACGAAAAGAGCGGCTGCACCGCGTGCATGGACGTGTGCCCGGTCAACGCTATCGAGGTCGAAGAAGATGCCATTGAGATCCTCGACTCCTGTCGCAAGTGCGGCCTGTGCGCCGCTGCCTGCCCGACCGAGGCGATTATCTCGCCGCGCCTGGCGCCCAAAAAAATGTATGACGATATCGTCTCTGCTGCTACGAGCCACGAGACCGCCTACGTCACCTGCACGCGCGCCCTTAAGCGCATGCCGCGCGAAAACGAGGTCGTCGTTGCCTGCGTGGGCGATATTACGGCCGAGACCTGGTTCTCGGTGCTGGCCGACTATCCCAACGTGAGCGTCTACCTGCCGTTGGGCGTGTGCGATAAGTGTCGCAACACCGGTGGTGAGGACATTCTGGGCGAGGCGATTGCGAAGGCCGAGGAGTGGTCTGGCACGGGTATGGGCTTGGAGATCGACCCAAAGAGCCTCAAGTGCCATAAGCTTCGCGAGTACGAGCGCAAGGAGTACATGGAAAAGATTGCCCGCACGACGGGCCTGACAGTGACCAAGCTCAATCCGGCGACGGCGGCGCTGGCCTCGGTGACGCAGAAGTTGAAGGCCCACCGTCACCAGATCACGCAGCTCGAGCGTACGCTCAACACCATGTGCGGTACCACGACAGCAAAGCGTCGCCGTACGCTCACGCACGGTCGTCAGCTGGTACTCTCGACATTGCAAAACCACCCCGAGCTTGCCCAGAACATGCAGGTGAGCACACCTGAGTGCGATTTTGACAAGTGCACGTCGTGTGGCGAGTGTGTCAATGTATGTCCCACGTTTGCTTGCGATTTGGTGGGAAGCGGCCGCTTTGCACTGGAATCCACGTATTGCCTAGGTTGCGGCGCCTGTGTCAAGGTGTGTCCCGAGCATGCGCTCAAGCTGGTTGAGCACGATGCGTCCAATCTGGTCGTTGTCGACCCCGAGGCCGAGGAAAAGGCCGCGCAGAAGGCGAAGGCTCACGAAGAGGCCGAGAAGGTCAAGGCTGAGGCAAAGTCCAAGCTCAACAAGATGCTCGACCAGGTGGAGAAACTCGCGGACTAGCCAGCGACCCCAATCTCTGCTTCATTTGCGCCGCCGTGGTGTCCGGATTCGCCCGGATGCTGCGGCGGCGCTATACTTATGCAGTTTGAAGTACCTGTACCAAAAGGAGCTGTCGTGTCCCTTTCCATCGGTATCGTGGGCCTGCCCAACGTGGGCAAGTCGACGCTGTTCACCGCGCTTACCAAAAAGACCGGCCTTGCCGCCAACTACCCGTTTGCCACGATCGACCCCAACGTGGGTATCGTCGACGTGCCCGATAGCCGCCTGCAAAAGCTCGCCGACATCGTCAACCCGGGCCGCATGGTGCCGGCTACGGTCGAGTTCGTCGACATCGCGGGCCTGGTGAAGGGCGCCAACGAGGGCGAGGGTCTGGGCAACCAGTTCCTGGCCAACATTCGCGAGACCGACGCCATCTGCGAGGTCGTGCGCTACTTTAAGGACCCCAACGTCATGCGCGAGGTGGGCCGCACGGGCGAGTTCGTCGATCCCGCCGGCGATGCCGACACTATCATGACCGAGCTCATCTTGGCCGACATGGGCACGCTCGAGAAGCAGCTGCCCAAGCTCGAGAAGGAGGCCAAGCGCGACAAGGAACTCATGCCCAAGTTCGAGGTCGCCCGCCGCCTACTCGCCTGGCTCAATGAGGGCAAGCGCGCCGCATCCATGGAGATGACCGACGAGGAGCGTGCCGCCGCCAAGGGCCTGTTCCTGCTCACCATGAAGCCCATCCTGTATGTGGCCAACGTGGACGAGGATATGCTCAACGAAGACCTGGCGCCCATCGATGGCGTTAAGCCGCTGCCCATCTGCGCCAAGATCGAGGCCGAGCTTTCCGAGCTCGACCCCGAGGACGCCGCCGACTACCTGGAGAGCCTGGGCCTGGAGCAGCCCGGCCTGGACGTGCTCGCTCAGGCTGCTTACAAGCTGCTCGGCCTGCAGTCGTTCTTTACGGCCGGCGAGATGGAGGTCAAGGCCTGGACGGTGCGTCAAGGCGCGACCGCCCCGCAGGCCGCCGGCGTCATCCACACCGACTTTGAGCGCGGCTTTATTAAGGCCGAGGTCATTGGCTACGACGACTACATCGAGCTCGGTGGCGAGCAGGGCGCCAAGGCTGCCGGCAAGCTGCGCATCGAGGGCAAAGAGTATGTCATGGCCGATGGCGACGTCGTGCATTTCCGCTTTAACGTGTAAGGACGGCGCACATGTTCAAATTTGGAAAAAAAGCCGGCTACATGGGCATCGTGCTGCTGGTGCTCGCGGTGCTTCCGCTGGTGGTAACGGCGTTTGTGATCCCCAACATCGGTCCCGAGGTGGCAACGAAGTTTAACGCAGCCGGCGAGGTGACGCGTTGGGGCAAGAGCTACGAGCTGTTGGCATTGCCGGTGCTTAATCTGCTGCTCGGCGTGGCGACATATTTTACTGCCGGTCGTCAAGCAAAGAACAACGAGGACTCCGCAGTGATGGCACGTCTTACGTGCGAGCGCTACCTGCGCAACGGCTGCATCACAGGCGTGTTCCTAAATGTGATCAACGCCTACTTTATTTATTCAGCGATTACCGGCACGGGCTTTGGTCTGGGCTTTTAGCTTGCCCCTTTAGGCAACGAGCCTGCACGCATATTCAATGGCTGCTGCGAGGCCGCCGCTCGATCGTGGTTGAAAGACCACATCGGCGGCGGCCTCGTTTTCGTATCCGGCGCCGCGAAGGGCGAGTGCGGTACCGGCTTCCAGGAGAAGGGGCAGACCGCGTTGGCTGGTTGCGATTACGGCAGTCTGATTGAGCGAGCAGCCGTGCGCTTGGCATTGGATGGCAAGTTCACCTTGCGCCGGGCAAGGGGCCAGAACGGCGGCGACGCGACTTGATAGCAATGCAAATGCTGTGCGCTCATCGGGCGAAAGGCATTCTGCTTCAACGACGACGAGCTTGGGCGGTGCGCAGTTTTTGCGAAGCGTGGCTCGGTACATGCGGACCGAAGAACCCGACATAGAAAACTCCTGTGTATTCGGCAAAACGTAAACTATAGTTTACGTTTATGTTCGGCTCCATTTCAAACTCGGCTGCATGGACGAACGTGCGAAACAGATTCTTGGCAGGCGGGTCGAAGAGACACGCAGGGACCTTGGTATCTCCAAGGTTGATTTTTGTGTGGCGACAGGAATCAGCCGACCCTACCTCGACCGAATCGAAGATGGGACGGCAAATTTCACGCTCAAGGTTCTATTTAAGATCGCGCCCGCACTCGGCATGACGGTGTCAGAGCTTCTCGAGGGCATCGAATAGGGGATACCCGTCGAAAACTGAACTACACCATCGGGATACGGTCGTGGTTGACTTGGCTGTAGAACAGGCGCTGGATCTCGGCGGCATCGCGTGACTGACCGAGTGCCCACATGGTCTTGGCCACGAGAGTCTCGGTGGTCATGTCATCGCCGCGCAAAATGCCCGGATGATCGGCGTAAGCCCGGCCGACCTCATAAACGCCCAAATCGAGGCCCTCTTCGGGGACCTGCGTTGTCATAACGACGGTGCGGCCCGAATCGACCCAGCGGAAAATTGTCTCCTGGAATGACTCACCGGACTCGCCAAACTCGGGAATACCGCCAATGCCAAAGGTCTCCAGAATCACGGCGTCGTAGCTATCGGCAAGGGCGTCGAGAATGCCCGGATTCACGCCGGGCGTGAGCTTAAGGACAAACACGCGCGGGTCGATACTGTCGTAGAAACGAACCGGGCTCTCATTCTGATGCGTGCCGTGAAGCCCGTTGCGCACGATACGGTCGTTGCGGATATAGGCGATGGGCGGATAGTTGACGCTAATGAACGCGTTGAAGCTCATGGTGCGCTGCTTGCGGGCGCGCGTGCCGGCAATGGCCACACCGCCAAACACGATTGAGACGCCGTGCGAATGCTCGTCGAGCGCATAGAGCAGACTCTGGTACAGATTGAGCTTGGCATCGGTAAAGGGGTTGCCCATGGGCTTTTGTGAGCCGGTGAGCACGATGGGCTTGGGGCTGTCCTGAATCAGATAGGAAAGCGCTGCCGCGGTGTAGCTCATGGTGTCTGTGCCGTGCAGGACCACAAAGCCGTCGTGGTCGGCATAACCCTCGACGATGACGTCGCGGATACGCATCCAGTCACTCGGGCGCATATTGGTGCTGTCGATGTTCATGGGCTGCATGACGTCGAGCTCGCAGAGGCCCGAGATCTCGGGGACGCTCTGGGCGAGCTCCTCACCGGTCAGGGCGGGGGAGAGGCCGTTGCCGTCCTCGGTCGATGCGATGGTGCCGCCCGTGGCGATGAGAAGGATGCGCTTCATGCTGGTATTCCTATCGTATTTGTCGCCGCAGAGGCGGAGTCGTTCGGCAGTATTGTGGCACAGGGCGTCCAATGTTCAAACATATTACATCGTCTGTAACGTTTTATAACACTTCAATTGCCGTCAAATAGGGGCCCAGGTCGTGCGTTTGCCGTGCGCTGATGGCTGCGAGGGACGAGAAACCCCATATAACGTGTACACTATGAAAGTTATTTTCGTTCATTCACGCGGGTGGGCACCGGCTCCCCGCCAACAAGAGGGGGAACCATGGATCAAAAGGCTTCCGCAAAGGTCCTCGTACTCGACTTTGGTGCGCAGTACGGTCAGCTCATTGCCCGTCGCGTCCGCGACCTCAACGTGTATTCCGAGATCGTCCCCTGCGACATCTCGGCCGACGAGATTCGCGAGATGAACGCCTCCGCGCTCATCCTTTCCGGCGGCCCGGCTTCTGTGTATGCCGAGGACGCTCCGTCCATCGATCCTGCCATCTTTGACCTGGGCCTTCCCGTCCTGGGCTTTTGCTACGGTCATCAGATCACGGCCGTGACGCTCGGCGGCAAGGTCGGCCACTCCGAGGTGGGCGAGTACGGCCGCGCCACCATCACGCGCACAGCCGGCGCCAAGCTCTTTAACTCCACGCCTATGGAGCAAACCGTGTGGATGAGCCATCGCGATGCCGTTTCCGAGGTTCCCGAGGGCTTTACCGTTACCGCCAGCACCGACGTGTGCCCGGTTGCCGCCATGGAGTGCGTCGAGCGCAAGATCTTCACCACGCAGTTCCACCCCGAGGTCAAGCACTCCGAGTACGGCCAGCAGCTGCTGAGCAACTTCCTGTTTGAGATCTGCGGCCTGGAGCCCAACTGGAGCATGGACAACCTGGCCGAGACCATGACGGCCGAGTTCCGCGAGAAGGTCGGCGACGACCGCGTGATTCTGGCCCTGTCCGGCGGCGTCGACTCCTCCGTCGTGGCTGCGCTGGGTGCCCGCGCCGTGGGCAAGCAGATGACCTGCGTGTTCATCAACCACGGCCTGCTGCGCAAGGGCGAGCCCGAGCAGGTGGAGGAGGTCTTCACCAAGCAGTTCGACGTCGACTTTATCCACGTCCACGCCGAGGACCGCTATGCCGAGCTGTTGGCTGGCGTGACCGAGCCCGAGCAGAAGCGCCGCATCATCGGTACGCAGTTCTGGAAAGAGTTCTTCGCCGTGGCGCAGCAGCTCGAGACCGACGGCAAGCCGGTCAAGTACCTGGCTCAGGGCACCATCTATCCCGACATCATCGAGTCTGGCGCTCGCAAGACGGGCGGCAAGACGGCCACCATCAAGAGCCACCACAACCTGATCCCGTTCCCCGAGGGCGTGCACTTCGACCTCATCGAGCCGCTCGACCACTTCTTTAAGGACGAGGTCCGCGCGCTTGGCTTGGCGCTTGGCCTGCCGGGTCACATCGTGTTCCGCCAGCCCTTCCCGGGCCCGGGTCTGGCCATCCGCATCATCGGTGCGGTCGACAAGGAGAAGCTTGAGATCCTCAAGAACGCCGACGCCATCGTGCGCGAAGAGCTCGATGCCTACAACGAGCACCTGTTCGAGCAGACCGGCGAGCGCAACTCCGAGCACAGCTGCTGGCAGTATTTCGCGGTCCTGCCCGACATCAAGTCCGTCGGCGTCATGGGAGACGAGCGCACCTACCAGCGCCCGATCATCCTTCGCGCCGTCGAGTCCAGCGATGCCATGACTGCCGACTGGGCCAAGCTGCCCTACGACGTCCTGGCCCGCATCTCGGGCCGCATCGTGGCCGAGGTTCCCGGCGCCAACCGCGTGTGCTATGACATCACGTCCAAGCCGCCCGCGACGATAGAGTGGGAGTAGAACAGGTGTTTGATTCTATGCTATAATGTTTGCCAATGGGCGCGGCGTCTTCCGAAGCCGCGCCCATTGCTATATTTGGTCGGATATCGGCGGAAACCCAAGCTCAGGGAGGTTTGTTGCGATGGCATACGATTTCAAGAAGGAGTTCAGGGAGCTCTACAGGCCGTCGGGCAAGCCGGGCGTCGTAACCGTTCCGCCTATGAGCTACGTTGCCGTGCGGGGCAAGGGCGATCCCAATGCCGAAGGCGGCGAGTACCAGAACGCGTTGCCGCTGCTCTACGGCGTCGCATATGCCATCAAGATGTCGAAGAAGGGCCCGCGGGAAATCGAGGGCTATTTCGACTTCGTTGTTCCGCCGCTCGAGGGCTTCTGGTGGCAAGACCGCGCCGATGGCGAGATTGATTATGCGCGGAAGGACGACTTCAACTTCATCTCGTGCATCCGTCTGCCCGATTTCGTCACTCGCGAGGACTTCGACTGGGCCGTTTCGGAAGCTGCCGCCAAGAAGAAGCTGGACTTCTCGGCGGTCGAGCTGCTGAGGGTCGACGAGGGTCTTTGCGTTCAATGCATGCACGTCGGGCCTTACGACGACGAACCGGCGACCATAAGTGCCATGCGCTCATTTGCGGCGGAACAGGGATATGCGCCCGACTTCTCCGAATCCCGCCTCCATCACGAGATTTACCTCTCCGACCCGCGCAAGTGCGCGCCGGAGAAGCTCAAGACCGTGATCCGTCATCCCATAAAGTCGATTTAGCGAAACGAGTGGCGCCGCGCGCTTCGGCTATTGGAGTTTATCAATTGGCAGTCCGCGATGATCGAGCAAGCTGCCCTGCCTCCCGGCAGGCGCGCAATTCCTTTAGTCGATTCGTCTCGAGGTGCGCTCTTTGCTCATCTTGGGGCCCAGAGTTATGATACTCCTAAAAGTGTAACCAAATTCGAGTTTTAGGAGCAGCTCTTGAAGTGCAGCAGGCTCAGGAACCGTGGCAGGTACCTCGAGGAGGCAATGCTCTTCCGTGACACCGACCTCATCAAGGTGATTACGGGCGTGCGCAGGTGCGGCAAGTCGAGCCTTCTCGACCTTATCAGGATAACCATCGAGTCTGAGGGGGTCGCTGGCCGCGGTTTTGTGAGCGTCAACCTGGAAAGCAAGGGTGCGGGCATCAAGACGGAAGACCAGCTTTACGATCGCATTCGCGGGTGCCTGTCAGACAAGGGGCGCACCTACGTCTTCATAGACGAGCCCCAGAGAATCGATGGCTGGCAGGATGCGGTCAATGCGATGAGGGTCGACTTCGATTGCGACATCTATCTCACGGGCTCGAACGCGTATCTTCTCTCGAGCGAGCTGGCCACCTATCTGTCCGGGCGCTACGTAGAGGTAAAGATGCTGCCCCTGTCCTTCTCCGAGTTCGCTGACTTCTGCGGGATCGAGTTTGCATCGGGAAGGTCGGTGGCTCTCACCCCCGAGGGGGACCCCGTTCTCTTTGACGATATGCTTACTCGTTACCTTGAGTACGGGGGCATGCCAGCCATTGCATCCCTATCGACGACCCAGGCGCAGCACTCGGCATACATGTCCGGCGTCTACGAAGCCATCGCCGTGCGCGATATCGTCAACCGCGAGCGCGGGAAGGGCAAAAGCGCGGTGACCGACCCTTCTCTGCTGCGCTATGCGGCCGAATTCCTGGCGGACAACATCGGCAACGAGTGCTCGTCGAACCGAATCGCCGGCGCGTTAACTTCTGCGGGGTCGAAGACCACGAACAAGACCGTTTCCTCGTACGTGGGCGCGCTCGAGGAGGCCTTCCTGTTCTATCGTGCCACGCGTTACGATCTGCACGGCAAGGCGCTCCTTAAGACGAATCCGAAGGAGTACATCGTCGACACCGGCTTCAGGACCTGGATGGCCGGCTATAGGGTCACGGATACTGGGCGCCTGTTCGAGAACGCCGTGTATCTCCAGCTGCTCTACAAAGGGTGGAGCGTGCATGTGGGCAAGCTCTATGGCAAGGAGGTTGACTTCGTCGCGACGAAGGACGGGCGCGTGCTCTACGTGCAGGTGACTGACGAGATGTTCGCAAGCGAGACCAGGGAACGCGAGATCGCCCCTCTGAAGTCGATACGAGACAACCACGAGAAGATCGTGGTCGTGAGGCAGGGTTCCTACGACACGGACATCGGCGGCATTCGCATCGTGAGCGCGAGGGACTTTTTCCTCTAGGGCCATGAAATTCATCGCAAAGCAATCAGGTCGAGTCGGGAACAATGTCTGACATCGTGTGGCGATAGCATCGTGCGCGCGATGTCAGTTTTGGCTTCAAGATGGGTAAAACCGCACGGCGCACTGGCTGCCACGGCGGTCACGGATGAACTCATGAGATAGCCACCTGGCACGATTCCTCTTTGCGATCAATAGTTGAAACTTATGACCTGCGGTTTTGCGAACGGCTTGAAAGCCACCCGCGTTAATTCACTTACGATTACAGCTGGCGGCTTGCAAGCTAAAGGGCGGCTGAGTTTCAAAACGGGCATTTTCGGCGCCATCGAGCCTCCAAAGGCGGCCAATCGCGGCCTTTGGGACAAAAACAAAAACTCAACGTCCTGAGTTTGAAAAAAGTTTTTGAAGTTATCCCAGCTTTTGTCTCCGGGGCCAAAGAAACGCGACATGATGTCACCTGGCGGCACTCGGCTCGAGACGTCACCGAAAACTGGGTGCAACTGGAATGACGGGACGGCAGGGCTGAAGCCATCGAGTGGGAGTAGGAAATTCTTTACTTATGGGGGTATAAATTTGATTTACTTTAGGATAAACCCCCATAACTATATGAATTGACCTGCTGACTCCAATGAAGATTGGAGGGTAACTGCCAGGGGTGACGGCCCAGCGAGTGTTATTTTGCGAGCTAGGCGCATTGAAAGCGACCTTTCGTGGTATAAATTACTTGCCGGAAGCCGCGGCTTTCAGAGTACGGCTTACGTGTACGTTTAACCTCCGTGGGCGACGGGGTGCCGCAAGGCGTAGAGTATCGCCCACCTGTAGGGGCCTGCAGCGATGCGGGCCCCGCTTCGCCGTCGACATCGACCGCATCGTGGGGCTGCTGGAGGGCGAGAAGTAGGGCACCTCGGCTCAGTCTCGAGCCATGCGGAGTCACTCCGCATTTTTGAACGCCGCGCGCCCCAAATACCCGAGAAGCAGGCCATGAGGTGCGGCGGCGCGCCCGTGCCCGCGCGCAGCCATCTCCATCAGCGTCTACGCGGCGTCGGCTTCAAGTGGAACTGACGCCGCTGCTGTATATGGTTTGCCTTGCTGCGAATGGCGATCAATGACCGCGATGCTTCCGCTTGCGCTTCAGCTTTCGCTGCTCGAAGCGCGCCTCCGCCTCATCCGCGCGACGCTGGCTTCTCGCGTGAGCCGACTCCCGCTTCATCGCTTCCCGCTGTGCCGCGAGAGCCTGCTGCGCCTTGGTGCTCACCGCGGGCCGCTTAAGGGCCTTCGACGCCTCGCGGGCGCGCCGCTTGGGGTTCCTCGCGGGCTTGCTCACCTCGGTCGGCTCGCCACCGAAGAACGAGAGCTTCGCCCATTTGCCTGTAATGAATTGCAGGATCTCCTCATCGGACGGCTCCGCGCCGAAGACGATACGGGCGACGCCGTACCTCCCGCCCTCGACGTGCTCCGCCAGCCCGACCCAGAATTGGCCGTCGTGATATACGGTCAGGGTGGACGACACGCTGATCTGCATGGCTGGCTCCTCCTTTATGTAGATGACCATGCAGAGAAGGGACAACCAAGGAGGCAGGTTACTGATGCGGACTCCCGCACGCCCACGACTACCCGACGGGGACTGTGTTTTCATCTCTGCCTTGATTATCAACTTTATCCGAACACCTCCCACATTCATCCGCACATGTGCGGATGAATGTGGGAACCCGATACCT
>NZ_WWSL01000035.1:0-21122 GCF_009875845.1 Collinsella sp. BIOML-A6 | reverse complement strand
GGGGCCGCGGGGGCGTTCGGCTAACTGCGGGAACGGCCTATTTGCTCAATGTGTTCGGCTGAGATCGGAAATCAACCAGGAGTGGGAGGGATTCCGCCGTAGTCGGCATTGTGGGAAAATCCAAAAGTTTAGATTTTCCCACAATGCTTATCTTTTGGTCTTTGGTTCGGAATAGTGTAGTGCTGGCGGTCTATCTCTTGTTTTCGGTTGCTTGCTTCCTTACCGTACATGAGCATTGTTGCAGCAATTATCCCGAAAGCATGACTTTTGATAACTGTACAGTAGACGCAACCGAACCTATCGCGCCGAAAGCACCCCGCACTTTACCCGACAATCTGGACAGCATCGCCTTGATCGACGAGGCCATTCGGTCAACTATTGCGGACATGCCCAACGCACTCAGGCTCTTGGAGAACTCATGATGGCGTTCGCGTCGCGGGGTGTGGATCCGTTCGCGCCGCTGGTGCTCGATGATGCTAGATCGCTCGAAGTCATGGCCGCGGCCGTCAAACGCCTGCACGGCACGCTCATGACGATCGGGCACTGTTATACGACCGACGCCGCAGGCGATCGGGCTGCGCTCTAGCTCGGACGCGTCGAGTACGTGATGGCGGGTGCACAGTTCTACGACGGCCGGATCCAGCTGCTGCTGCCGCTGTGCCTGACCGGCGACAAGCCCGAGCTGGCGCTGACCATCCAGCGCGAGGACGGCTTCTATGCCGCACGCACCTGTCTCACACTCGACATGGCCTACAACAATGCGCGACTTATCTGCCACCCCGAGACGTCGTTGTTCAAGCTGTAAATCGGCGTTGAGCTGCGGTTTTACTGGTTATGGCGTTTGCCATGGCGCGGCTGACGCGCACGATTTTAAAATCGAGGGCAAAAAGTTCTTGGTAAACCTCACGCGGCTATGTTAGTATCTCTTTTGCCGAAAGGCGACGGGCGATTGGCTCAGGGGTAGAGCATATCCTTCACACGGATGGGGTCACAAGTTCGAATCTTGTATCGCCCACCATCTAAAGCACAGGCCGGAGGTTTTAAGCCTCTGGCCTTTTTTCATTTTGACACCAATCTTGACACCAAATCTGACACCAATATCGAATCGAAATTTTTAAACGTGTTTCTAGCTGATCTCTCCTGAACTGATGTCATCGCGCGTTTTGCATAAAGCTCATGCGCTCTTTCATTGAATTTGCCATGGGATTCACGCGCAAATGTGGAGATAGGGACCACGGCCCCAGAACACCTGCCAGCAGATTTGTGCCACACGGCGATCTTTAGGCGAAATGCGTCAAGCTATTGGCCAGCATTTGGTCAGCTTCCGGTACTTACCCGCATGATGCCGCCATTGATAATCGGTCTACTTGCAAACATAACGGCACGCAGCCAAAGCTAGGGGAGGCCCATATGGACGAGATCGTCTGCGCAAACACCGCATTTCGCTACTGGCGCTGCCCACCCCAAGTACGCGACCTCTACCCGTGCCTGCCAAGCTCTGAAGAAGACTGGAGAGCCCTAGCCCAGTCGCCCTTCGTAGTTGACGTTCTCAAGACGCCGGTTGTCGCTGCCGCATCAACACGAAGTAACTTACATTCCGATCTGCGACACACCATTCGATGGAATGAGGCTTATGCAGGAAATATATCCATCGATACTGGTATGGGCTTCAGTGTCACGGATCCGCTCAATACGCTGTTTACCATGACGCGCAGCATTTCTCATAGTGACTTGGTGCTCGCAATGTACGAATTCTGTGGCTGGTTCTCCATTTTCAAACCATCTGCTTCATCTGAACTTGCCCTTGAACTGGCAAGTTCAGATGAAGCGTGCCCTAGCACCGAAAAGTTATTTGAGCTTGATGAGACCCAGGATGAACCACCCTGGAAGCGCGTCTATGCAACCGCACAGCCAAAGAGCAACGAAATGAGCCGCCAGGGAAAGGAAGAAAACAATAAAGACAGAGGGAAGGGAACCTCGCTATGGATGAGAAAACCCCTCATTGAGATTGAAGAATTGCAGAGATTCGCAGCTAGAGTCAGGAGTGAAATGTGGGGGAAGCAATTCTACGAGGCCGCCCAGCAAGTAATTGGTGTCGCTGCGTCTCCGCTTGAGGTGGCTGGGATTATGTTGTTCAGTCGACCAAGACGACGGGGTGGAGCGGGATTCAATAACATATATGTCAACGATTTAACTCCGTTATCAGTTTCGGCCCGACAGATAGCAGGTCAGAAAGTGTGCTACGGCGACATCGTGATAGTAAACCCAATAACGATGAAGGCCGTTATCATCGAAATTCAAGGAGAGGTGGTTCATGGTTCGGGCGCGGTGCTCGACCACGATGCCACTCGAATGACGGCCCTGCAAAGCATGGGATACGACGTAATACTAGTAACCCATGACATGCTCAATGATCGCAATCAGCTTGATACCATCATTCACAGTGTGTGCGATCGCTTGGAGCTGAACTACAAGCCGAAAACTAAGGCGATGCAACGTGCGGAAACCAGACTACGTGCAAACGTGCTTTCCAACTGGCTCGAAATCGGCATATAGCATATCCGTACGCGTCAATTTGGCCCTCGCGAGAGCGTCTACCTGTTCTGTCACTTCAAAACACTGCTGGTTTACTACGATAAATCGATGACCTCCGAGAACGCAAAATTTGCTGCTTACAAAACTGCAGGTAGAACGCTTGACAATTTCGCAAAAAGTCGAGTGTGGTCGCACAACCCGGATTCATCGTAGTAAATCGGCATAGTTTTGACGCAGGCGGTACGAGGAGGGTCGCGACCGGGCCCAGGCAAGCCGTCCAGAGCGGCGCCCGCGAAAGTTTTTCCAAAAATGTCCTTGCATCTCCGTCCGAGTTCCCGTATAGTACTTCTTCGCACGGGGGCGTAGCTCAGCTGGGAGAGCGCTTGACTGGCAGTCAAGAGGTCAGGGGTTCGATCCCCCTCGTCTCCACCCGAGCATTGAATGAGGCTCCAACGCAAGTTGGGGCCTTTTTTCATATAGGCACACAAGGTCAAAGGCGGCACCATGATCCTCCTGGTCGACAAGATCGTGCGTTGAACGGGTGCCGCGCGCATGGTATTATTTCAAATCGTGGTTCAAGATGGGTGGCCCGCTTTGACGGCCTCTATCACATCCACTACTTTACAAGGGCTCTTGGCGCAACGGTTAGCGCAGGGGACTCATAATCCCTGGGTTCTGGGTTCGAATCCCGGAGGGCCCACCACCATCTACCAGCGGTTTCCCTGCTATTCAGTTAATCAGGGGAACCGCTTTCGTTTTGGTTTTTCCTTCTCGAATCCACTGGTTTCTTCTGGCTATCCACAACTATCCACCACTGACTTGTGCATAGATATACGTTTCTCTTGTATATACACTTTGAATCTGCTTTGAATCGTCTTCCTGAATCGGCGTCAGGCAGGGGCCCGAGCACCTTGGGTAGGCTCCCCGAAATACCGCTATCACGAAACCAGGGTATCCGCTACTTTTAACCCACACCCCTCGACCATACCCTTCGTTTCGGGAAAACTGCAGGCCGTCTACCTGCGGTTTTATTTTTGCCCAAGACTGCATGGTCGTGCAGTGCCGGACTAGCGTAGTAGATGGGCCGCTTTCGTGGCGGGAGGTCCCCAGGAGCGACCGGACTGGAGCTGGAAAGGCGTGCGGTGCCGCCGGTGCCCGCCCGCGGGGCGCGCCCCGCGGGCGGAAAGGGCATCTCGGGGCAACGCGGCCCGTTTCCGCGTCCGTATCCGCGGCCGCGGCGGCGAAAGTTTTTCCAAAATTGTCCTTGCATCGCCGTCCGAGTTCCCGTATAGTACTTCTTCGCACGGGGGCGTAGCTCAGCTGGGAGAGCGCTTGACTGGCAGTCAAGAGGTCAGGGGTTCGATCCCCCTCGTCTCCACCCGAGCATTCAATGAGGCTCCAACGCAAGTTGGGGCCTTTTTTCATATAGGCACACAAGGTCAAAGGCGGCACCATGATCCTCTTGGTCGACAAGATCGAAAAAAGCTTCGGCGCACGCGTCCTCTTTAGCGGCGCGTCCTTCCAGATCAACCCCGGCGAGCGCTTTGCGCTCGTGGGACCCAACGGCGCCGGCAAAACCACCATGCTCAAGATCATCATGGGCATCGACAGCCCCGACGCCGGCCAGGTCCAGTACGCCAAGGACTGCCAAGTGGGTTACCTAGAGCAGGAAACCAACTTGGAGCACAAGGACACCACCATCCTCGCCGAGGTCATGGCGGCCGCTAAAGAAATCCGCCGCATGGGCGAGCGCGCCAACGAGCTGCAGGCCCAAATCACCGAGCTCTCCGAGCAAGGCAAGGACGTCGACGCACTCCTTAACGAGTACGGCCAGGTCCAGGACCGCTTCGAGCACCTGGGCGGCTACGAGCTCGAGAGCAACGCGCGCAAGATCCTGTCCGGCCTGGGCTTTAAGGTCACCGACTTTGAGCGCCCGTGTTCCGAGTTCTCGGGCGGCTGGCAGATGCGTATCGCGCTGGCAAAGCTCTTCCTGCGCCATCCCGACTTGCTGCTTCTGGACGAGCCTACCAACCACCTGGACCTCGAGAGCGTCCAGTGGCTTCGCGGCTTTATCGCCAACTATGACGGCGCCGTGCTCATCGTCAGTCACGACCGCGCCTTCATGGACGCCTGCGTCGACCACGTCGCCGCCCTCGAAAACCGTCGCGTAACCACCTACACCGGCAACTACAGCAGCTACCTCAAGCAGCGCGAGGACAACCTGGAGCAGATGCGCGCCAAGCGCGCCGCTCAGGAGCGCGATATCGCCCACATGCAGGTCTTCGTCGACAAGTTCCGCTACAAGCCCACCAAGGCAGCCCAGGCGCAGGAGCGCATCCGCAAGATCGAGCAGATCAAAAAGGAGCTCGTCATCCTGCCCGAAGGCCACAAGCACATCGACTTTAAGTTCCCCGACCCGCCGCGCTCAGGCGACATGGTCGTGGGCCTCGAGGGCGTATCCAAGTCCTACGGCGACAAGCACATCTACAGCGATATCGACCTCAAGCTCTACCGCGGCGAGCACGTGGCGCTCGTCGGCCCTAACGGCGCCGGCAAGTCCACCCTCATGAAGATCATCGCTGGCCTGGAGCCGCCCACCACCGGTACCCGCGATCTGGGCACCAACGTAGGCGTGGCCTACTATGCCCAGCACGCGCTTGAAGGTATGACCGAGTCCAACACCGTCCTGCAGGAGATCGACACCGTCACGCCCAAGTGGACCGTGCCGCAGCAGCGCAGCCTTCTGGGCGCCTTCTTGTTTAGCGACAACGACGCAATCGAAAAGCAGGTCCGCGTCCTCTCCGGTGGCGAGAAGGCCCGTCTGGCCTTGGCCAAGATGCTCGTGGCCCCCGAGGCGCTCCTGTGCCTGGACGAGCCCACCAACCACCTGGACATCGACTCGGTGGACATGCTCGAGAACGCCCTGCAAAACTTCCCAGGTACCATCGTTCTGATCAGCCACGACGAGCACCTGGTGCGCGCCGTGGCCAACCGCGTGATCGACATCCGCGACGGCAAGGTCACGGTCTACGACGGCGACTACGACTACTACCTCTACAAGCGCGAGGACCTCGCAGCCCGCGCCGCCGCCGAGGCGCCCACGGAGAGCGCGCCTGCCGCGGCCAAGCCCACCAAAGCCAGCGCCGCCCAGGCCGACACCCCCGCCGCGGCGCCTAAGCCGGTCGAGGGCAAAAAGACCAAGGAGCAGAAGCGTGCCGAGGCCCAGGCCCGCGCCGCGCTCAACAAAAAGCTTAAGGGCGTGCGCAACCAGCTCAAGAAGATCGAGGCCGAGCTAGACAACAAGCGTGCCCGCTATGACGAGCTTATGGAATTGATGGCAAGCGAAGAGCTTTATGCCGATCAGGACAAGTTCAACGCCGCACTGGGGGAATATAACGGCCTTAAGCAAGAGCTGCCCAAGCTCGAGGACGAATGGCTGGAGCTTTCCACCCAGATCGAAGAGGAGACCGCGCGTGAACTCTCGTAAGGCCGCTGCCGTGGCGATGAGCATCATCGCCATCACTTGTCGCATCTGCGGCATCTTTATGAGCGCGATGACCGTGCTGCTGTGCTTTAGCGGCCTCACCGCCAAGCTGCAGATCGTAGGCTTTGTCGTTGAGCTTTCGCGCGCGCTGCCGAGTGCTATCGCCGGCTACGGCGTCATCACATCGCCCTTCGGCGGTGTGTTCCGCCTGGATTACGCCATCGTCACCGTTATTTTGTTTGCGGTCGACTACCTGCTCACACGCGCCTCGCGCCGCGTCCGCTAGGGGAGTGCCATGTCCAACAGCTATCTGATGAACCTGCTCGCCAGCGCCGTTGCCGTCATCGTTGGCATCGTGATCCACGAGAGCGCGCACGCCGCCGCGGCCTGGGCGCTCGGCGACAAGACAGCCCGCTCGCGTGGTCGTGTCTCGCTCAACCCGCTCAACCACATCGTCCCGTTTGGCACCGTCCTCCTGCCGCTGCTGATGCTCGCCGCGGGTGGCCCGGTGTTCGCCTTTGCCAAGCCCGTGCCCGTATACCTCAATAACCTTAAGCACCCCAAGCGCGACGAGGTCCTGGTGAGCGTGGCCGGCCCCGTATCGAACATCGCACTGGCATGCCTTGCCGCAGCCCTCATGCACGCAGCGTACGGCAACCTTTACGCCAGCATGTCCTTTGCCGTAGCGTCCCAAATCATGAACTTCGGCGCCACCTTTATCGTGGTCAACCTGTCGCTCGCGTTCTTTAACCTCATCCCGATCCCGCCGCTCGACGGCTCGTCGATCATCGTCCCGTTCCTCAAAGGGAAGGCGCTCGCCAACTACTATCGTCTGCAGCAATACGCCATGCCGATCCTTATCATCGTGCTGTATCTGCTGCCCATGTGGACCGGCATCGACGTGATCGGCCGGTATTTCGACGTTACCGTGTATCCGCTGGCGGAGCATCTGCTCAACTTCGCAACCGCCGGCATCTAGGGTAAACTTACAGGTCGACCGTGCAAAACGGTCTCAACATGCACCCAAACCGCGCCGCGAAGGCGCCGTCAAAGGAGGTCGAAGATGTCGTATCGCGTGTCGACGCAGGTCTACAGCGGACCGTTCGACCTGCTGCTGCAGCTGGTAACCCGCCAAAAAGTAGATATCGGCGCCATCTCGATCAGCGAGGTGGCCGAGCAATACCTGGCCGAGGTCGAGCGCATCGAGGCGCTGGACCTGGACGTGGCGAGCGACTTTTTGCTGGTCGCGGCAACCCTTCTGGACATCAAGGCCGCCTCGCTGGTGCCCCAGCAGGCCCCAAGCAACACCGACGAAGATGACGAGGACGACGAAGATCTCGAGGAACTCAGCGCGCTCGACGGCGATGCCCTGCGCGAGGTCCTGATCCAGCGCCTGATCGCCTACAAGCAGTTTAAGGGCGCGGCGGCGGCCCTTGGCGCGCGCATGCAGGCCGAGAGCCGCATGCATCCGCGCGTGGCCGGCCCCGACCCCGAGTTCTTGGGCCTTATGCCCGACTATCTGGCCGGCATTACTCTGCGCGGCCTCGCCGTCATCTGCGCCGACCTGGACGGCAAGCGCCAGACCTTCCTGCTGGAGGCCGAGCACGTGGCACCGCATCGCGTGCCGCTCGACCTGACGGTGGCCTCGGTCGACCGTTTTACCATGGCGCACCAAACCTGCACCTTCCGCGAGCTGCTGGACGGCGACGCCACCACCGAGCAGCTCGTGGTCACCTTCCTGGCCATGCTCGAGCTCGCCAAACGCGGCTCGCTCACGCTGAGCCAGGACGAGATCTTTGGAACCATTCAGATCAACCGCGTCGAGGGTGCCGAGGCATACGTGCCCGGCGAGGGCCCCGAGCTCACCGAATAGGAGCGGCAACCATGTCAACCCTTTCCACGCTGGAGGCAAACAGCCTCAAAGGCGCCCTCGAGGCGCTGCTGCTGGTGTCGAGCGACCCCGTGAGCGCGCCCGCACTGGCAGGTGCGCTGGATATCGCCCCCGGCGAGTGCGCATCGCTGTTGGCCGAGCTCAAGGTTGAGTACGAGGAGGCCAACCGCGGCTTTCAGCTGCGCGAGGTCGCTGGCGGCTGGCGCCTGTTCACACACCCCGCCTACCACGATGTGGTCGAAGCCTATGTGCTGAGCTGGGACACGCAAAAACTGTCTCAGGCGGCGCTCGAGACCCTGGCCGTCATCGCCTACCACCAGCCCGTCACGCGCGAGGTGGTCAAGGGCATCCGCGGCGTCAACTCCGACGGCGTCATCGCGTCGCTCGTGGACAAGGGCCTGGTGCGCGAGCTCGGCCGCGACCCAGAGCGCGGTCAGGCAATCATCTACGGCACAACCAACGCCTTCTTGGAAAAGTTCGGCCTGCGCTCCACCCGCGACCTGCCCGATCTGGAGCAGTTTGCGCCCGACGAGCAATCACGTCAGTTTATCCGCGAGCGCCTGAGCGGCCGCAGCATTCAGTCCACGCTCGAGGAGCAGGCCGAGGACCTGGACGAAGAGCGCGAACTGATCGATACCGATGTTGAGGACGACGCAGATGAAGAGATCCTGACCAGCGGTGACAGCTCGGAGGATATGCATGACGAGGACTAACGAAGCAGGGGAGACGCACATCGCCGGCGTCATGGGCGCGCCCGCGACCGACTCCCAGCCCGTCTACCCGCACACCATGCGCTTGCAGCGCTTTTTGGCGCGTGCGGGCGTGGCGAGCCGCCGCGGCTCGGAGGACCTGATGACCGCCGGCCGCGTGACCGTCAACGGCCAGGTCGCGACCGAACTGGGCACCAAGGTCGACGTCGACCGCGATCACATCGAGGTCGATGGCATGCCCGTCACGCTCAACCAGGGCGCCGTGTACCTGATTCTCTACAAGCCGACCGGCTTCCTCACCACCATGAGCGACCCGCAGGAGCGCCCCTGCGTGGCCGACCTGGTCCCGCGCGACCGCTTTCCGGGGCTCTTCCCGGTGGGTCGCCTGGACCGCGACACTACGGGACTTCTGCTCTTTACCACCGACGGCGACCTGTCGCAGGACCTGCTGCACCCCAGCAAGCACGTCTACAAGACCTACCAGGCGCTCGTGGATGGCCACCTGACCGATCGCGACCTGGAACCACTCCGTCGCGGCATCGAGCTCGATGACGGTCTGTGCCAACCGGCGATCTGCCGCGTCATTACCGCGCGCGAGGCCGAGGCCGTGGCTCCGCAAGGCGTCAAGCCCGGTACCACCGCCGTGGAGGTCATTATCCGCGAGGGCCGCAAGAACCAGGTCAAGCGCATGCTGGGCAAGATCCACCATCCAGTGATCCGCCTGCATCGCTGTAACTTTGCCGGCCTGGAGCTCAAAGACGTGGCCAAGGGCTCGTGGCGCGAGCTCACCGACCGCGAGGTACAGATACTTAAGGCCGGCGGCATCCCGCCCAAACAGGACAGCGCCAAGAGCAGTGCCGCGCCCGCGACCAGCACCGCAAGCTGGACGCGCCACCACGGCAGCCACGGCTCCGCGCCCAAGCGCAACACCTACCGCGAGCGCTACACCGGCTAGGCAGACCGCCAAGCCCCAGCGACTGCGTCCCATACCAGCACGTCAACCACCGAAAGGAAGCATTGCATGATCGTCGCCATCGACGGCCCCGCCGGTTCCGGCAAATCCACCATAGCCAAGGAGATCGCACGCCAGCTGGGCTTTAACAAGCTCGACACGGGCGCCATGTATCGCGCCGTCACCTTTGCCGCGCTCGACCGCGGCATCGACCTGGACGACGAGGCGGCCATCAATGCCCTCGCCGAACAGATCGAGATTCGCTTTACCAACGGCACCGGCGAGGACACGCGCCTGACCATCGACGGTGCGGATGCCTCGGCTGCCATCCGCACCCCGCAGGTGGACGCCAACGTCTCCAAGGTCTCGGCCTACCCGGGCGTACGCGCCGCCATGCTCATCCATCAGCGCCGCGCCGCCGAGGACCGCGACATTGCCGCCGAGGGTCGCGACATCGGCACCGTCGTGTTCCCCAACGCGCAGGTCAAGGTCTTCCTGACCGCCGACCCGCGTGAGCGTGCCCGCCGCCGCGTGCTGCAGCGCCACCAAAACGACGCCCAGCCGCTCAGCGCCCCACAGCTCGAGGCCGAGGTCGACGAAACCCTCGATGCCCTCAAGCAGCGCGACAAGCTCGACAGCAGCCGTGAGGTCGCACCGCTCGTTCCCGCCGAGGACGCCGTGCACGTCGACTCCACCGCCCACACCATCGACGAGGTCGTCTCGATCATCGAGGACCTCATTAACCAAAGGAGGTAGCCCATGCGCCTGTTTAAGCAGACGCCCGAGGATTACTACAACGCCCCCTACACCGAGTTCCCGGCGCTCATCCGCGGCACTGTCGCGGTAGTCATGGGCATCCTGTGGGTCTTCTCCAAGCTCATGTGGCGCTGGAAGGTCGAAGACGCCGACCTGCTGTTTGAGCGCCAGGAAGGCCGCGGCAGTGTAGTCATCTGCAACCACACCTCGATGGCCGAACTCTTGGCCGTGGAGACGGCGCTGTTCTTTGGCGGCCGCCGCGTCCGCCCCATCTTTAAGTCCGAGTTCGCCAAGAGCAAGATCGTACGCTGGGCCTTTAGCCGCGTGGGCGGCATCCCCGTGGAGCGTGGTACTGCCGATATGAAGTGCCTGCGCGCCGCCCAGCATGCGCTGCAGCGCGGCGAGGACGTCCTGATCTTCCCCGAGGGCACGCGCATCCGCTCGCGTGAGATTAAGCCCGAGGTCCACGGCGGCTTTGCGCTTATTGCCCAGATGGGCAAGGCGCCCGTCAACCCCCTTGCCATTTGTGGCTGGTCTGACATCACACCCAAAGGCAAAAAGCTCATGCGCCCCAAAAAGTGCTGGATCCGTGCCGGCAAGGCCGTCTCGCTATCCGATGCACCGGCCGAGCTCAAGCGCAAGGAGCGCCTGGCATGGTTTGAGTCCGAGGCCATGAGCCGTGTCTACGCCATGCGCGACGACCAGTGCGCCGAGCACCCGGGCAGGTTCTAGCCATGGTTGAGGAAGTCATGAACACTGCCGAGGCCGTGCCCAGCAAGGCAGATGCCCCCACCATCGAAATCGCTGCGCATGCCGGCACCTGCTACGGCGTGCAGCGTGCGCTCGACATGGCGCTGACCGCCGCGCCTCAGGCAGGGGAGAGCACTCAGGTCCACACGCTGGGTCCGCTCATCCATAACCCCATCGTGGTACGCGAGCTCGCCGAGGCAGGCATTGGTCTGGCAGACACCTTGGACGACGCCGCATCGGGCACCGTGATTATCCGCGCTCACGGTGTGGTGCCGCAGGTCATCGACGCCGCTCGCGAGCGCGGCCTGACCGTGGTCGACGCCACCTGCCCCTACGTGAAGAAGGTCCATGTGGCGGCCGAGCGCCTGGTGCGCGAGGGCTACCGCGTGATCGTTGTGGGCGAGCCGGGCCACCCCGAGGTCGAGGGCATTCTGGGCCATGCTGGTGATGACGCTCAAGTCGTGAGTTGCGCCGCCGATGCGGACGCGCTGCCACTCAAGGGCAAGGTGGGCCTGGTTGTGCAGACCACCCAGACCGCGCAGAACCTGGCCGAAGTCGTGGCCTCCATCACCCCACGCGTGCAGGAACTGCGCGTGATCAACACGATCTGCGCCGCCACGAGCGAGCGCCAGCAGGCGGCGGCATCCCTTGCCAACCGCTGCGACTGCATGGTCGTCGTGGGCGGCAAAAATTCGGGCAACACGCGCCGCCTGGCGCAGATTTGTGCCGATGCCTGCGAGCACACGCATCACATCGAGGAAGCTTCCGAGCTCGAGGCCGCATGGTTTGCCAACGCGCGCCACATCGGCATCACCGCCGGCGCTTCCACCCCGCAAGAACACATCGAACGCGCCGTTGCGCGCATCAAGGAGCTTTGCCGCTAATCATGGACCAGACCGTACCCGCATACGCCGCCGAGGTGGCCGATTACGGGCGCAGCCGCGACCCCGAGCCGGGTGAGGGCGCGCTCGTAAAGAGCGTGCGTCCCGAATCGCCCGCATGGGATGTGGGTATCGAGCCGGGCATGCGCGTGCTCACGGTCAACGGCGAGCAACTCACCGATATGATCGTATGGCTTTGGGAAGCCGACGACGACGCCGTCGACCTAGAGGTTCTCGACCCGCGCGACGGCACCGTCACCCCCGTGGAGCTCGACCGTTTTCCCGGTGAGGATTGGGGCCTGGAGTTCGACGGCCCCATCTTTGACGGCATGCGTACCTGCGTCAACGCTTGCGTGTTCTGCTTTATGACCATGCTGCCCAAGGGCGGCCGCTCCACGCTCTACATCCGCGACGACGACTACCGTCTAAGTTTTTTACAGGGTAACTTTGTCACGCTCACGAACCTCTCCGACGAGGACGTGCAAAACGTCATCCAGCGCAACATGAGCCCCATGAACGTGTCGGTTCATGCCGTGAGCCCCGACGTCCGCCGCCGCATGATGGGCCGCAACGCCCAGCGAGGCATGGACGTACTCGAGGCCATCATGGCCGCCGGCATCGAGATTCACGCGCAGATTGTGTTGTGCCCCGGCATGAACGACGGCGAGGAGCTGGAAAAGACCCTGCGGTATTGCGAGGAGCACGAGCAAATCACAAGCTTGGGCATTGTGCCGCTCGGTTTTACCAAGCATCAGAACCGCTTTAGCTGGTCATACAGCGACAAGCCCGAACTGGCGCGCGAGACCATTGCCATGATCCGACCGTTCCAGGACCGCGCCTTCGAGCGTTTTGGCCGCCACACCTTCCAGATGAGCGACGAGTTCTACCTGGACGCCGGCATCGATCTTCCCGAGGCAGACTTTTACGACGGCTACCCGCAGTACTACGACGGCATCGGCATGATCCGCTCGTATCTGGACGAGACCGACGATGTGCTTGCCGCCGACGCCGAACGCCTGACCCGCGTTCGCGAGGCCATCACAGCCCGTGGTCAGCGCTTGCTGTGCCTCTCGGGCGCCAGCGCGCGCGATACGGTGGCGCGCTTCGTGGAGTCTCCACAGGGCCTTTCTGGCACCGTCACGGCCATCAAAAACCGCTACTTTGGCGGCAACGTGGACGTGACCGGCCTCATCGTCGCCTGTGACATCTTGGAGCAGCTGCCGCAGGACCTATCGGGGGTTATGCTCTTTGTGCCTAAGCTCATGTTCAACGCTGACGGCATGACGCTTGACGAGTATCATCGTGACGATTTACTCGCAAGCCTTACCAGTCGCGGCGCCGAGGTTCATGTGGTGTCGACCATGCCGCATGAGCTGCTCGATACCCTGGAGCACATCCTTGGCATTGTGCCTGCCGACTTTACTAGTTCCGCTGACCCCATCCATTAAAGGAGAGCAGATGAAACCTATCGTCGCCGTCGTCGGACGCCCCAACGTGGGCAAGTCCACGCTCGTCAACCGCCTGGCCCAGACCTCGGACGCCATCGTCCACGAGTCCCGCGGCGTCACGCGCGACCGCTCGTATCACACGGCCGATTGGAACGGCCGCGAGTTCACCATCGTCGATACGGGCGGTATCGAGCCACTCAAGAGCGATGACGTCTTTGCCACATCCATCCGCGATCAAGCCCTTGCCGCCGCCGAGGAAGCTGCCGTCATCCTGTTTGTAGTCGACGGCCGCACCGGCGTCACCGAGGAGGACGAGTCGGTCGCCCGCATGCTCAAGCGCTCCGACAAGCCGGTCTTTCTGCTGGTGAACAAGCTCGACAATCCCGATCGCGAGAATGACAACATCTGGGAGTTCTATTCGCTCGGCATCGGTGAGCCCACGCCGCTCTCGGCCCTGCACGGCCATGGCACGGGCGACCTGCTCGACGATATCGTGGCCCTGTTGCCCGAGGAGGAGGACGAAGTCGCCGACGAGTTCCCCAACGCGCTGAACGTTGCCATCATCGGCCGCCCCAACGCCGGTAAGTCGTCGCTGTTCAACCGCATCCTGGGTGCCGATCGCTCCATCGTGTCCAACATCGCCGGCACCACGCGCGATGCCATCGACACCGTCGTCGAGCGCGACGGCAAGCATTACCGTATGGTCGACACCGCTGGTATTCGCAAGAAGAGTACCGTGTACGAGAACATCGAGTACTACTCCATGGTCCGCGGCCTGCGCGCCATCGACCGCGCCGACGTGGCGCTGCTCGTCGTCGACGCCTCCGTGGGCGTCACCGAGCAGGATCAGAAGGTCATGGGCTTGGCCATCGAGCGCGGCTGCGCCATCGTGGTGCTGCTCAACAAGTGGGACCTGCTCGACGACGACCGCAAGCGCGAGGCCTGCATGGAGACCGTCGACCGCCGTCTGGGCGTCATGGCTCCCTGGGCCCAGTACCTGCGCATCTCGGCCCTGACCGGCCGCAGCGTCGAGAAGATCTGGTCCATGGTCGATGCCGCCGAGAAGACGCGCTCGCAAAAGATCACCACCTCGCGCCTCAACACGTTCCTCACCGACCTGCGCGAGTTTGGCCACACCGTGGTAGACGGCAAGCGCCGCCTGCGCATGCACTACGTGACCCAGACGGGCGTCAACCCGCCGACGTTTACGTTCTTCGTCAACCACAGCGACCTGGTCAACGACACTTACCAGCGTTATGTGGAGAACCGCATGCGCTCGACCTTCGACTTCGCCGGTACGCCCATCCGACTCTTCTTTAGGAAGAAGGAGCAAAAGGATGCTTAATCCGATTCTGCTGACCGCCATCTGCGCCGTGGTCTCGTTCTTTATCGGAGCGATTCCATTTGGCCTGATCCTGGGCCGCGTGTTCAACCACACCGACATTCGCAAGGCGGGCTCCGGCAACATCGGCACCACCAACGCCCTGCGCGTGGCCGGCCCCAAGGTGGCCGCGCTCACGCTACTGCTCGACTGCCTTAAGGGCGCCATCTGCGTCCTTATCGCGCGTCCGCTCATCGCGAGTGTGGGCTATGGCTTCCCTGTGAGCATCATGGCTCCCGGTGCCGCCGGCGACTGGATGCTCGGCGTCATTTGCCTGGCTGCCGTGTGGGGACACATCTTCTCGCCCTACCTTAACTTCCACGGCGGTAAGGGTATCGCCGTGGGCCTGGGCGTGATTCTTGCCTGGTACTGGCCCATTGGCCTGTCGCTGCTGGGCATGTTTATTGTGGCCGTCGCCATCACCAAGTACGTGTCGGTGGGCTCACTTGCCGCCGCCATCGGTCTTCCCATCGCCGCCTGCGCGGTCTTTCCGTACAGCAGCCTGGGCCTCAAGTTTTGCATGGCGATGATCGGGATCACGGTGGTGTGGGCCCATCGTGCGAACATCAAAAAGCTCATGACGGGTAAGGAGTCCAAACTCTCGTTTACCAAGCGCGTCACCGAGCCCGACGAAATGTAGGAGAGAGCCATGAATGTTGCGCTGATTGGCTCCGGCTCCTGGGGAACCGCCGTCGCCGGCCTTGCCGCCGCGCGAGCCGAGCGCGTGACCATGTGGGCCCATAGCGAGCAGACGGCCGCTGGCATTAACAGCGAGCATCGTAACCCCCGCTATCTGGTGGACTACGTGCTGCCGGAAAACGTTGTCGCCACGACGGACCTGGCTCAGGCGCTCGACGGCGTCGAGGCCATCATCTTTGCTGTGCCTTCGACGCATTTGCGCGACGTCTGCCATCAGGCGGCGCCGTTCATCGCCGCGGACACCCCGGCGCTCTGTCTTACCAAGGGTATTGAGCCCGAGTCCGGCTTGCTCATGAGTGAGGTCATCGCCAGCGAGATCGGCAACGAGTTGCGCGTGGCGGCACTCTCGGGCCCCAACCATGCCGAGGAGATCTGCCGTGGCGGACTTTCGGCCGCCGTCATCGCCAGCGAAGATCCGCAGATAGGGGAGACCTTTAAGGAGCTGCTGCTGTCCACGGCCTTCCGAATCTATCTGTCGCAGGATATGACCGGTGTTGAGGTCTGCGGCGCCATGAAAAACGTTATCGCCATCGTGTGTGGCATCTCCGCCGGCTCGGGCGCAGGCGACAATACGCTCGCCCTTATCATGACGCGCGGCTTGGCCGAGATCAGCCGCCTGGTGCACGCCCGTGGCGGCCAGGCCATGACCTGCATGGGGCTTGCCGGCATGGGCGACCTTATCGCCACCTGCACCTCCAAGCATTCGCGCAACCGAACCTTTGGTTACGAGTTTGCTCACGGCGTATCGCTCGACGAGTACCAGGCTCGCACGCATATGGTGGTCGAGGGTGCCGTCGCGGCCCGCAGCGTCAGCGAGCTCGCCCGTTCACTGGGCGTAGACATTCCGCTCACCTTTGCCGTGGAGCAAACGCTCTACAACGGTGTTACTTTGGATAGGGCGCTCGAGATCCTTACCGACCGCGTACCCTCCCAAGAGTTCTACGGACTCACCGACTAGCACAGAAAGGCATCTACCATGGGTTCCATCAAAATCGCTCCGTCCGTCCTTTCGGCCGACATGGCCAACCTCAAGGGCGAGCTCGACAAGATCGCCGGCGCCGACTACGTGCACTTCGACGTTATGGACGGTCACTTTACCGGCAACCTGACCTTTGGCGTTGACATCCTCAAGGCCGTCAAGCGCTCCACCGATGTACCGGTCGACGCGCACCTCATGGTGTCGAACCCCGACGAGACGGTCGATTGGTACGCCGACGCCGGTGCCGATATGATCACCGTGCACTACGAGGCTTCCACGCACCTGCACCGCACGCTCACCCATCTGCAGCAGCGCGGCGTCAAGGCCGGCGTGGTGCTCAACCCCGCCACACCTGTGTGCGTGCTCGAAAGCATCATCGACGTCGTCGATATGGTACTGCTGATGAGCGTGAACCCTGGCTTTGGCGGTCAGAGCTTTATCCCGGGCACGCTGCCTAAGCTGCACGAGCTTACGGCCATGTGTGAGCGCCACGGCGTGTCGCCCCTGATCGAGGTCGATGGCGGCATCTCTTCCAAAAACATCGCTGATGTTGTCAAGGCTGGCGCCAACGTGCTCGTGGCCGGCTCTGCCGTATTTAAGTCCGAAGATCCCGCCGCCGAGGTTGCGCAGCTGCAGAAGCTGGGCAATGAGGCCGCACAGGAGGCATAAACCCTTATGACCGCAGGTCAAAACCGCATACCCGTGAATCTTGACTATGCCGCCTCGACGCCCATGCGCGCCGAGGCGCGCCTTGCGCAGCGCGAATATGACGACAGCGAGCTTGCCGGTGTCAACCCCAACTCGCTGCACTCGCTCGGTCGCAAGGCCGCCGCACGCCTGGAAGTCGCCCGTCGCGAGATCGCCCGTAGCTTTGGCGCACGCGTTCGCCCGTCCGAGATCATCCTTATCAACGGCGGCACCGAGGCCAACCAGCTGGCGCTGCTCGGTCTTGCCGAGGGCGCTCGTCAGTGCGATCGCAAGCGCGACCGTGTCATCGTTTCGGCCATCGAGCACGATTCGATTCTGGACAACCTGCCGCTGCTGCGTGCCGTCGGCTTTACCGTCGACATGGTGCAGCCCTGCCGTGCGGGCTACGTTGAGCCCGCCGCGCTTGTCGAGCTGCTAGGCGACGACGTGGCGCTCGTGAGCATTATGGTCGCCAACAACGAGACCGGCGTGGTACAGCCCATCCGCGAGCTGGCCGCCGCCGCACATGCTGTCGGCGCCCTGTTTCATACCGATGCCATCCAGGGCTACTTGCATATTCCACTCGATGTCACCGAGCTGGGCGTCGATGCTATGACCGTTGCCGCGCACAAGATCGGCGGCCCTGTGGCATCCGGCGCGCTCTACCTTAAGAACCGCACGCCGCTGCGTCCGCGCATCTTTGGCGGTGGACAGGAAGCTGGCCGTCGCGCCGGTACGCAGGATCTGCGCACGCAGCTGGCTTTTGCCGCTGCCGCCTGCACGCTGGCGCCCCACGTGGCCCAGGAGCGCGCGGAACTGCAGACCTTGTCCGACAAGCTCTACGCCACGCTTACGGCCCATCCTCGCATTCACGCCACGATGGGCGACTACGCGCAGGCCAATCGCCTGCCCGGCATGGTTTCAATCTACGTTGACGACATGGACTCCGAAGAGCTCATCATCAAGCTCGATGCCGCCGGCTTTGAGGTTTCGGCCGGATCGGCTTGCTCGAGCGGCAGCATGGACCCGAGCCATGTGCTCAGCGCCATGGGCATTGGTCGCGAGCAGGCGCTAGGCGCACTGCGCATCTCCTTCGATGACCGCGTGAATCCTGACGATCTGGACGACTTTGCCCAGACGCTGCTTTCGATCGTAGGCGCCGCATGATTGTCTCCGAGCTTGAACATGCGCTGCTGGCACGCTACCCCAAGGCGGACGCAGAGGGCTGGGATCATGTAGGGCTATCTGTGGGAGATCCCACTGCCAAGATCACCGGTGTTGCCTGTGCACTCGACGCGACCGAGGCCAACGTGCACCGCGCTCTCGAGGCCGGCGCCAACGTCCTGCTGACGCATCATCCCATCTATATCAAGGCGCCCGAAGCCTTTTGCCCGGCCGATTCCGCGCGTCCCCAGTGCAGCGCCGCGCTGTACGAGGCAGCCCGTTGCGGCGTGAGCATCATCTCGCTTCACACCAACCTGGACCGCTCGCACGAAGCGCGCGTTCGCCTGAGTGAGTTGCTGGGCGTCGCGCCCGTGAGCTCGCTGGAGCATGTGAACGAGCCCGAGCTCACCGGTCTGGGCGCACTCGCGACCCTCCATGACACCTGCAACCTGCGCGATCTCGCCAACCGTGCCGCCACGGCCTATGGCAGTGATCCGCGCGTATGGGGCGAAGCCGAGCACCCGTGCCGCACCCTCGCTATTATGGGAGGCTCCCTCGGCGACTTTGGAGAGCTTGCCATCGCCGCGAGCGCAGATGTAATTGTGACTGGAGAAGCCGGCTACCACGTGGCGCAGGACCTTGCCTTACGTGGCCTGGGCGTGATCCTACTCGGCCACGACCGCTCCGAAGAGCCGTTCGTTGATATATTGATGAACTCTGCAGTTGACGCTGGGGTCGACCCCCGTCATGCGATTAAAATACTGAACCCTTGCCAATGGTGGACTGTGACAAAAGGAGAGAACTTATGAGCGCCGGCGCTACGCTACTCAAGCTGCAACAGATCGATTTGGAACTCGCCCGCAACAAGAGCGAACTTGCCAATATGCCGGAGCTCAAGGAGCTCGCTTCCAAGCGCAAGACCTATGTGAAGCTCAAGTCCGAGATGACCAAGCTCTACGCCCAGCGCAAGGATCTGGACATTGAGCTCGACGACCTCAACACCACCGAAATCCAGACCAACAATGCCATCGAGGCCGCCAAGAAGCGTCACGTCGACGGTTCTGATTACCGCGAGGTGCAGGATCTGGAGAACGAGCTTGCCACCCTGGCAAAGCGTCTGGACAAGATTGAGCACACTCGCAAGGACGTCGTTGTCGCCCATAAGGAGGCACTCGACCGCGAGACTCGCGCGCAGGCCATCATCGCCAAGTTCGAGGAGGGCGTGAAGGCCGATACCAAGGCCGCCCGCGCCAAGGCCGCCGACCTCCAGGCTCAGATTGACGCCGCCACCAAGGAGCGCATCGCCCTTGCCGCTACGCTGCCGACCGACGTGCTCACCGACTACGAGCGTCTGCTCAAGCAGTTCCGCGGCCTGGCCGTCGAGACCATCCAGGGCAATATCCCCACGGTCTGCCACACCGCGCTGCAGGCATCGTCCATGAGCGACCTCAACCACGACGGTAGCGAGATTACGCACTGCCCGTACTGCCACCGCCTGCTCGTGCTCCCCAGCAAGGAAGCCTAACGATGACGGCGGCACTCAAAAATTCAATGCAACTTGAGGGAAAAACGATCCTGCTGGGCATTACCGGCGGGATCGCCGCCTATAAGTCGTGCAATATCGTGCGCCTGCTGCAAAAGCGCGGTGCGCACGTCAAGGTTGTCATGAGCGAGCATGCCACGGAGTTCGTGGGCCCGCTCACCTTCCGCGCACTCACGGGCGAGTCGGTCGCAGTGGGCCTATTCGACGACCCCTCCGATCCCATCCACCACATTTCGCTGGCGCAGGAGCCCGATCTGGTGGTCGTAGCGCCCGCGACGGCCAATATCATCGCTAAGATGTCCAACGGCATTGCCGATGACCTCATCTCCACCACGCTGCTCGCCACGCCGCGACCCATTGTGATCGCGCCGGCCATGAACAACGGCATGTGGAAGGCGCCGGCGACGCAGGCCAATATGGCCACGCTGCGCGACCGCGGGGTGCACGTGGTGGGGCCCGGCAGCGGCTACCTTGCCTGCGGCGACGTGGACACGGGGCGCATGAGCGAACCTGAGGACATCGTTGAAGCCATTTGCGATGTGCTCAACCCTGCGCCCCAGGACCTTGCAGGCAAGCGCATCGTGATCACCGCCGGTCCCACGCACGAACCGATCGACCCTGTGCGCTTCATTGGTAACCGTTCGTCGGGCAAGATGGGCATCGCCCTGGCGGGGGAGGCCGCTCGCCGCGGCGCTGCGGTCACGCTCGTGCTGGGGCCGACGTCGCTCGATGTCCCCCGCGGCGTAGAGTGCGTGCGCGTGCAGACCGCCGCTGAGATGCTGGAGGCGGCGCTGGACGCCTTTCAGACGGCCGACGCTGTCATTTGCGCGGCGGCCGTCGCCGATTACACCCCCGTATCCCCTGCAGACCATAAGCTCAAAAAGGCAAACGAACGCCTGGATCGCATCGAGCTGGTCGAGACGGTTGATATCTTGGCCGAGCTTTCGCGCCAGAAGGGTGAGCGCCGTGTAATCGGATTTGCAGCCGAGACCGATAACGTCGTGGAGTACGCTGAGCGTAAATTGGCCCGCAAGGGCTGCGATGCGATCATCGCCAACGATGTCTCGCGCGCCGATTCGGGCTTTGGAACCGACACTAACAAGGCCTGGATTGTGAGCATAACGGGCACCCAAGAACTTCCCGTGCTAACAAAACCCCAGCTCGCAGATACAATTTTGGACTTGCGGTTGATTTCCGATCTCAGCCGAACACATTGAGCAAATAGGCCGTTCCCGCAGTTAGCCGAACGCCCCCGCGGCCCC
>NZ_WWSL01000034.1:0-21439 GCF_009875845.1 Collinsella sp. BIOML-A6 | reverse complement strand
GGGGCCGCGGGGGCGTTCGGCTAACTGCGGGAACGGCCTATTTGCTCAATGTGTTCGGCTGAGATCGGAAATCAACCTTTTTCTCCGATAAACGGTATCTATGCGGCACGTAGGGACGTTCCTTTTCTGCCGGCACCTAGGGACACTCCTTGCTCTGGTGCATTGGGGTCAGGTTACTTTGCACCAATCATGAGTTGCGGTGAAATAGGGACTGAAAAGCCGCTCAAAAGGCCAAAACAGTCCGTATTCCACCGCAACTTCAAGACGTTGGCGCAAACCAACCTGTCCCCCTGGCACCAAAAAGGACCCCGAGCATAGCCTGCTCGGGGCCCAAACACATCTCGCCTTACCGCGCGACACGTATGTTACTTGCGCTTGCCGCCGCCGTCGCCGGGACGACGGGAGCTGCCACCGCGCTTGCCGCCACGGCTGTTGCCATAGCTGCCACGGTTATCGCGACCGCCGGCACGACCGCCGCGGGAGCCGGCCTGGTTGCCGCCACGCCCGCCGTGATAGCCGCCACGGCGCTCCTCGCGGGTGTCGTCGTAGTTGCGCCAGTCATCGCGACGATCGCGGCTGGCACGCGGGTCGCGACGATCGCGCGACTCATTCGAACGACCGGCGCCGCTGCGGCCACCGTTGCCACGAGCGCCCTCGCGACGCTCACCACCGCGGCCGCCCTCGCGGCCTCCGCGCTCGTCAAAGCGCTTGCCGCCGCGGGACTCGCCGCCGCGGGTACCACGCTCGTCACGCGAGCCACGGCCTTCGCCGCCACGGCGCTCATCGCGCCCGCCGCGCTCGCCATCGCGACCGGAACGACGACGGTCACCCGAGCCGCGCTTGCCGCCGCGCGAACCGCGGCCCTCGTCCTCGCGCTCAACACGACGACGACCGCCACGGTCCTCGTCCTCGCGGCGACGGCGGTGTGCCTCGCCCTGGAACTGCTTGGCACGACGCTCGGCACGGTTGCCGCGCGGGCCCTGCTCGGCAGCACCGCTGCGCTCCTCGGCAGCCACCTCGCGGGCCACGCTCTCCACAGCCTCGTCCACGCGAGCCTGAACGCCCTCGCGCACGCGGGTCTTGCCGCCGCGCTTGGGACGGCTCGGACGCTCGCCGTCGCCGCGACGCTCATCGCGACCGCGGTTGGAACGACCGGCCACATCACCGTAGTCATCGCCGTTGCGCTTGCCGTCGCGACGTGCCTGCTCAAGTTTCTTCTTGCTCTTGGACTTGCCGCGCTTGGTCTTCTTCTTCACCTTAAAGGCCGCAGGGTCGCGCTCGGGGTCAACCGCGGGCGGATTGGGACCCACATGCAGGTCGCCGGCGTCATAAATGTCGGCGGTCTTGTCCATGAGCTTCTCGATCTCGTAGAACTCGTCCACATCCTGCTCGGTCACAAACGTAATGGCCCAGCCCAGCTCGCCGGCGCGGCCCGTGCGGCCAATGCGGTGGATGTAGTCGGTCGGCTCGGCCGGCACGTCAAAGTTCACGACGTAGCGCACGTCGCTAATGTCGATGCCGCGGGCAAGCACGTCGGTTGCCACCAGCACGTCGACGGTACCGTCGCGGAAGGCCGAAAGCGCGCGCTCGCGCTGCGCCTGGCTACGGTTGCCGTGGATCGCGGCAGCCTTGATGCCCTTGCGCTCCAGACGACGGCAGCAGCTGTCGGCGCGATGCTTGGTGCGCATAAAGACGATAGTGCGCTCCGGGCCCTCCTTCTTGAGGAACTCGGGCAGCAGGTTGTTCTTGGCCTCGATGGACACCGGGAACACAAACTGGTCGACGGTGTCGGCGGTCGACGTGGCAGGCGCGATCTCCACGCGGGCCGGGTCGCTCACCAGGTCGGTAATCTCGCCCACGGCCTCCTCGTCGAGCGTGGCCGAGAACAGCAGCGTCTGGCGCTCGGTCGGCGTCTCGCGCACAATACGGCGGACGGCGGGCAAAAAGCCCATGTCGAGCATGCGGTCGGCCTCGTCGAGCACCAGCACCTTGACCTCGCCCAGGTGGCAGGCGCCCTGCTCGATCAGATCGACCAGACGGCCCGGCGTGGCGACCAGGATGTCGCAGCCATACTTGAGGGCAGCGGTCTGCGGCTTGTAGCTCACGCCGCCCACGACGGTCACGGCGACATGGCCGGTGACGTCGGCGATCTTGCTCGCGACCTCGTCGATTTGCTGGGCAAGCTCGCGCGTAGGGGTGATGACGAGCATCACGGGACCGCGGCCGTTACCCTCGGGCTTTTTAACACCGCGACGGCGGTTGCGGCCGCCGCGCTCGCGCACGGGTTTGGGAGGAGCGATGTGCTCCAGATTGTTCATGGTCGGCAGCAAAAAAGCAGCCGTCTTGCCGGTGCCGGTCTGAGCGGCGGCAAGCAGGTCGCGGCCCTCAAGCACCACGGGGATCGAGCCAGCCTGGACAGGCGTGGGTGCCGTGTAGCCTAGGTTCTCGATGGCACGAAGCATCTCGTCCGAAAGTCCCAGCTCGTCAAAGGCGGGCAGGTTCTCGGTCGCGGACTCGATGGTCTCGGCGGCGCTGGCCTCGTCGGCAGCATCGAAGGCAGCCTGGGTCATGGTCTCGCGGGTCTCGTCCAGAATCTCGGCGTCCGTGACGTCGGATACAGAATTACGCATATGTTGTTGTTCCTTATCTGCACGCATTGTGGGCACGGCATGCGGCCGCGCGAGCGTGCTTGGTAGTGCGCTAATACATACAAAAACAGGTGCGCACGGAGAGGACGTTGCTCAGCACGCTGGCGATCGCTTTGGCAGCCCTTTCACGCGCCGTCCAGACGCAGCGGCCCTAAGCGATGGAGCAGATTCGCCGCGGTAAGTATACCCGCGCTTCGCATGCCCCCACGTAAACCACAGATGACGGGGCGGGCCCGAGGTGGGCCCGGCCGATTGTCTCAATCTGTAACATCTACAGGGCAAATCTTCCTCTACGTGTTACAGATCGAGACATTCAACCAGCCTCCTTGGCTAACATCTCAATCTGTAACAACTAGGCCCCGTATCCCCCGCCAGATGTTACAGATCGAGATAAACGGTCGACACGGTTCACAAACGTCTCAATCTGTAACAGTTACCGAGTAAAATCGATCCTAATTGTTATAGGTCAAGACAGAGGGGGGATTTCCGTCCAGTCCAAACCAAATCTCCCAGTCTTCCTGCAATTTCGAACATGTGGCCTATAATGTTGCTTTGGTTACGCTATATATTGCGCAGCCATTTAATACGTCGCCCACCGGGGGCCATTAATTCCTATCGCCATATTGGCTAGGAAGCAATCAAAGGAGGTATCCGTGGCAGCAGAGACGCCTTGCTCGGTCCTCTATAACGATATTCGCTCGTTCGGCGGTCTTAAACATCTCGAGATCGCCCGAATGCTCATCAATGGAAACTCTTATCTCGGCAGTACCCTGCTCGAGAAATGCTCTTCCAACCGCTCGTATCTCACCCGTTACATCGTCCATCGCGAGCCTGACCAGTGCGCGCCCGCCATCTACAGCGACTTTGCCGTCACCACGCTCAATCTTTCCGCGGCAATCTGCAGCAAGCTCGGCGGCGACGAGTCCGCCTATCAGGCAATCGCCGAGCACTATCGCGGCCCGGCCGCCAACGAAATGATGTCGGCTCTCGCCAGCTACAAGCTGGACAGCCGCCTATATGCAAATGCCCTCAATCGCATCGACAACTTTGACGGCAATGCCGTGCGCGAGAAGAGTACGCTTTACCTTATGCTCTTTGTGGCAACGGGGGCGCTCGCCGACCCCACCCAAGGCGTGGCCACCGTCGAGCGCTTTTGCGACAGCAAGACGGGCGGGCACTTTGGCACCACCGAAACTACCGTCGGACGTGGCTTTATGAGCAGCCTAGAGCAGCCGCGCACCGTCGCTCCCAACCTCGGCCTGCTCAGAACCCATGCCGACAACTGCACCGACATGCAAATCCATCCCCTCACACGCGATCCGCGTGGCACGGTAATTGGGTCCTTGCCCAAAACCTCGCCCAGCGTCACCGATGTGGGCGCCGACGCATCGCGCGAGCATCTTCGCATTTGGCTCGAGGGTGGGCACTGGTACGCCCAGGGCCTTGGATCGACCAACGGCACGGTGCTCGAATCGGGCGCGGGCGACGGCGATATTGTGATTGAGCCGCCGCGCGACCAACGCGAGCCCGGCAAGATCTATCCCCCGGTGGCAATCGAAAACAGCGACAGGCTCCATCTGGGTCTCTACACGACATTCCTTGTCATTGTGGACTAGCGCGGGCGGCGATCGAAAGACGGTCGCCGTCCGTCTTTCGTCTTCTACCTTCTGCGTCGTAAACGACAATACTCAGCGGTATACGTGGTCAGCGCGGCTATCATAGTACCTTATCGATATCCGCACTGCCCACGTATACGCGCGGCAACCCATGCCAGACAAAGGAACGCCTTGGATACCACCAACACCGCCCCTGGCGACAAACTCATCCGTCTCGATACGTTCGATACCGCCGTGGCGGTCGACCCCAGCGCCGAGGACGACGCCAAGCGCCGGTTTATGACGCTTATTCTCCAGACGGCCCACCGCAACAACGGCAACATCGGGCACGTGCTGCGAGCGACCAACACGAGCGGCGAGGTCTTTGCCGTCAAGCTACTCAAGGACAACGCCCTCCTTTCCGGCCAAGCCCCCGACCACTCCGCCGAGCAATCGGCCGCGCACCTGGCCAACACCGCCGCGCTGTTCGAGGAGTACCGTCATCTGTGTACTGTCTCGCACCTGCGCGGATTTCCGCGCGTCTATGGCTACGGATCGTGCGAGGACGACCCTCTTATCCTCATGGAGTGGGTCGAGGGCACCTCGCTCAAGCAGGCGCTGCCTCTGCTTCCGCACGACGCCTCGGGCGGGCTGACCACCCAGATGGTCGCCGCCGTCGGAAACGCCGTGCTTCGCGCGCTCTTGATGACCCAAGGCCTCGTGAATCCGGTCGTCCATCGCGACCTGTCACCTGCCAATATCATGTTCCGCACCATCAGCCGAACGCTTGAGCAGCAGATTGCCGATTGCTCCTTTGACCCCTGCCTCATCGACATGGGCTCCGCGACCATGGCCCTCGGCGACGACACGATCACCCGGCGCGCCGACATCTGGCGCTTTGCCACGCCCGCATACGCCGCGCCCGAGATGCTCACGCAGGATATCGAAGGCATCGCGGCCCTTCGCCGCTCGCCCGCGATCGACGTCTATGCGCTTTCGAGCATTCTGTACCAGCTCTACAGCGGTCGCAAACCGTTCGCTGTTAAGTCGACGGGTGCCGCGGCAACCGGCTCGTTCTACCTCATAAAGACCAAGACCAAGCCGGTACCGCTCAAGCCGCGCTGCGAGGGCGACAAAGCGCTCGTCCAGATCATCATGAAAGGCATCTCGGTCGAACAGGGCGATCGCCCTACCGAGCAGCAGATGCTCGAGGTGCTCTCGACATACCTCCCCGCTACAGAATCTGAGGACCGCGAGGGCGCGGGCAATGACACCGTAATCGACATCGACTCCGGTACGCACCTTAAGGTCGACGTCGCCGGCGAGCGCGCACGAGAGATCCTGGAGCAGGCCCGTCACGATGCCTTGACCCGCCGTCGCTTTATTATCGGCGGCGTCGTTGCAGTCGTTGCGGGGCTCGGCGTCATTGGCGCGGCGACCCGTGGCTTTGGCATCCCCGACTACCTGGACGGCATCCGCGGTTCGCTTGACGACTACACCTGGGCTCAGCTGCAGGAGATTTCGCTTAAGATTAAGGCCGCCGGGACCCGTAGCGAGGCACGCGAGATTGCCAAGCGCTATCATCTGCTCGATGCCGATGGGCATATCCCCTATCCGTGCACCAAGCGCGTGAGGCTCACCAACGGTCTGCACGTCGGCGCGCAGCTTGTGGGCATCCGTCACGACGAGCTTCTGGACGGGACGGGCAAGGCCGGACTGACGTTTATGTTCGATGCCGGCATTGCCGAGCGCGATGCTGCGGCTGAACCGCCGAGCGCCGGCTGGGCAGATTGCGAGCTACGGGAATGGCTCGACAGCGACGGCCTTAAGCTGCTGCCCAACGAGTTGCGCGCGCTCATCAAGTCTGTCAAAAAGATCTCGAATAACGTTGGCGCCGCCAGAAGCGCATCGTGTCTGAGCGAGTTGTCCGCAACCCTTTGGCTGCCCGCCATGGTCGAGCTGTGTGGTACGCAACCGCCCGATTCGTTTGCCAAGGACTATCACTACCTGGCAGACGTCTACAACGGCGAGGGCAAGGAGTATCAGCTCTTCCGCGAGCTCAAGGTGAGCCCGTATTCCACGAACGAGATGTTGGTCCGCCAGTGGAAGGGCAAGGACACCTGCTGGTGGGAGCGCACGGTGAGCCCCGACTCATCGGAGACCGAAGGCACGCTCTATTTGAATCGCGTTGGACACGACGGCGACGTCTTTACGTACGCGACGCCTGCGGACAGCCCCAAGAAGCGAACCTGCGTGATCCCCGGATTCTGTATCTAGGCGGCGGGCGTCTTGCTGTGATGGGACCCCTCCCCGGCAATTGTCTCGATCTGTAACATTAGCTCGGCAGATACAGGTCTAGATGTTACAGAACGAGACAAACCCCCAGCCCCGCGAGACAACATCTCAATCTGTAACAGTAAGGGGTTAAAAACCGGCCCAGATGTTACAGATCAAGACATTTGAGTTGACCGCGGGCGGGTTGTCTCGATCTGTAACAGTTAGAGGTCATATTTGCTGCTAGATGTTACAGATTGAGACATTGAGTTTCCCGCCAACCGTTTGTCTTGATCTGTAACAAATACTCGGTAAAACGGGGTCTAGTTGTTACAGATCGAGACGTTAGTTTTCGGCTGAAATGTTTGTCTAAATCTGTAACAGCTATGGTTCAAAAACCGGTCCAGACGTTACAGATTGAGATGTTTGGCAGAGGCGACCATTGATTGAGCCGCCACCCTCATCTGTAATGAAAAGTCATACATTCCAACTATCACTGGACACCCCCGGGGGGTATGGGTGTATAGTATCGGCAGGTTAACATTTCCAACACTACGCCACAGAAAGGAGAAGCCATGGCTCAAGATAAGTTTGACGTGGGCGGCATGACGTGCGCCGCTTGCCAGGCACACGTGGACCGCGCCGTCAGCAAGCTCGAGGGCGTCCAAAGCGTCGCCGTCAACCTACTCGCCGGCTCCATGTTGGTGGACTATGACCCCGCGCAGGTCTCCCCCGACGATATCTGCACCGCCGTCGACCGCGCGGGCTATTCGGCCTCGCCCGTCAGTACGGGCACCGATGCCGCCAACTCAAACGGCAGCGCACAAGCCAGGTCCGGTACCACCCATATGGAGTCACCGACCAAAAAGCTGGAGGCCACCGCCTCCGCCATGCGCACCCGTCTCATCATCTCAATCATCTTTCTCATTCCGCTGTTCTACATAGGCATGGGACATATGCTCGGCTGGCCGCTGCCCAGCGTCTTCACCGACCACACCCACAGCATGACGCTCGCCCTCACCGAGCTTGTCCTGCTCATCCCCATCGTCTACGTCAACGACGCGTACTTTATCAACGGCTTCAAGTCGCTCGTTCACGGCGCACCCACCATGGACGCGCTCATCGCCGTGGGCGCCACCGCTTCCATTGCCTGGTCGCTCTACGCCATGTTCATCATGGCCGACCAGCTGGCCGCCGGGCAGGTCCACGAGGCCATGATGACGGGCATGGACAACCTGTATTTTGAGAGCGCCGGCACGATTCTGTCGCTCGTCACCGTGGGCAAATACCTCGAGATGCGCAGCAAATCCAAGACCGGCGGCGCCATCGAGGCGCTCATTGACCTGGCGCCCAGGACCGCGACCGTCGTGGCCGAGGACGGTACCGAGGCCACCGTCGACGTCGACAGTATCCTTCCCGGCCAGGTGCTGCGCGTGCGCCCCGGCGAGTCCATCCCTGTCGACGGCGTGGTACTCGAGGGCAGCTCGGCCGTGGACGAGAGCGCGCTCACCGGCGAGTCCATCCCCGTGGAAAAGACCGTCGGCGACACCGTCAACGCCGCCACGGTCAACCGCACCGGATCGTTTACCTTCCGTGCCACGCGCGTGGGCGCCGACACGTCGCTCGCCAAGATCATCCAGCTCGTCGAGGACGCCAACGCCACCAAGGCGCCCATCGCCCGCATGGCCGATAAGGTCGCCGGCGTGTTTGTGCCCGTGGTGTTTGCGATCTCGGCCGTGACCTTTGTGGCGTGGATGGCGCTGACCGGCAGCGTAAACGAGGCGCTCACCTCCGCCGTGGCCGTGCTGGTGATCAGCTGCCCGTGCGCGCTTGGCCTGGCCACGCCCGTCGCCATTATGGTTGGCACCGGCAAGGGCGCCGAGATGGGCATTCTGTTTAAGAGCGCCGAGGCGCTGGAAAATCTGCGCAACGTGGGCACCGTGGTGCTCGATAAGACCGGCACCGTCACCCGCGGCAAACCGGCTGTGACCGATATCGTGGTGGCCACGCGCACTGACGGCTCGCCCGCCATGAGCGAAAAGGCGCTGCTCAAGCTGGCCGCCGCGCTGGAACGCCAGAGCGAACACCCACTGGCCGAGGCGATTATGGCCGAGTGCGAGACGCGCGGAATCGTCGCACGCATGGTCGAGGACTTTGCCGCCGTGCCCGGGCGAGGCGTCACGGCACGCGAGGGGCAGAATGTCATCGCAGCCGGCAACGTGCGCCTGATGAGCGAGCTGGGTATCACCGTGCCCGCAGGACTTGCGGAGCGATTTGCCGCCGAGGGCAAGACGCCGCTGTTCTTTGCCAAAAACGGTGAGCTTGCCGGTATCGTCGCCGTGGCCGACGAGGTTAAGGAGACAAGTGCCGAGGCCGTTACCGCGCTGCGCTCGCTCGGCGTCGATGTGCGCATGCTCACCGGCGACAACCGCGTGACGGCCGAGGCCATCGCCCGCCGCGTGGGACTCACCAGCGAGCAAGTTATCGCCGACGTCCTCCCCGCCGACAAGGAACGCCACGTGCGCGAACTGCAGGATGCGGGCAGCAAGGTCGCCATGGTGGGCGACGGCATCAACGACTCCCCCGCCCTGGCGCGCGCCGACGTTGGCCTCGCTATCGGCACCGGCGCCGACATCGCCAAGGAGGGCGCCGACGTGGTGCTCATGCGCAGCGACCTCATGGACGTTGCCCGTGCCATCGAGCTTTCGCGCGCCACGATTCGCAACATCAAGCAGGATCTGTTTTGGGCGCTGTTCTACAACGGCATCGGCATTCCACTCGCCGCGGGTGTGTTCTTCCCCCTCACCGGCTGGCAGCTCTCGCCGATGTTTGGCGCCGCGGCCATGAGCCTGTCGAGCGTGTGCGTCGTAAGCAACGCTCTGCGCCTGAAATCCTTTAAGCCTAAGACGGCGCACTGATGCACCCGACCTTGCCCCTCAAACCGTCGCTCGCGTACCCAAGTACGCTTCGCTCCTCTTTCGGGGCAATCTCGGGCACCTCAGCGCACCTTTAAGATGACGCTGTTCACGACTAAACTGTCAGATAATCTCAATCGATAAGGAGTACACCCATGCGTTACACAATCAAGACTTCCGGCCTCATGTGCGGCCACTGCGACGCTACTGTCGAGACCGCGCTGCTCAGCGTAGCGGGCGTGACCGACGCCGACGCCGATCACGAGACCCAGACCGTCCAGGTGGAGTGCGCCGACACCGTGACCGCCGAGCAGCTCGCCGCCGCCGTCGAGAGCGCGGGCGAGAAGTTCCACGCCCTGTCCGTGACCGCCGCGTAGCAGACGCCGCCTACTCAATCCTCAGAAGTTGCGGTGAAATAGTTCTTGTTTTGGCGCTTCAAGCCTGCAAACAAGAACTATTTCACCGCAACTGACGGGGGCATCCGGAAGATCGACCAGAAACGAGGACCCGCCATGATGGCAGACCATAAATCGGTGACCCGCATGCTCAAGACGGCACGCGGTCAGATCGATGGCATCCTGCGAATGGTGGAGGAGGACCGCTATTGCGTCGATATTTCCACGCAGCTCATGGCCACGCAGGCGCTCATCGCCCGCATCAACGCCGATGTGCTCAAGGCTCACATCGAGGGCTGCGTCGCCTCGGCCATCGAATCGGGCGACGAGGAGCTCAAAGCCGCCAAGCTCGCCGAGATAGAGCGCGTCGTCGACAAGCTCGCCAAGTAATTGGTGCAAGGGGGACAGGTACGTTTGCACCACCTTGGTGCAGATTAACCCGTCCCCAATGCACCAAAAGGGGTATAAAGGCGTGCAGCATATCGAACGAAAGGCAATTCGCATGAATGACTTTATGAAGGGTCGCAACGGCGCCGACGAACTCACCATCGTGCTGGGCTTCATAGGAATTATTTTCGCGATGGTCGGATCGATGGCCCGTATCCAGTGGCTCAGCTGGATTGCCATCGCCGTAATCGCACTCGGCGTGCTGCGCGGCCTGTCCAAAAACATCGACGCGCGCCGCAAGGAAAATGATGTCTTCGTTGCCGCGACTGCCAACGTCCCCTGCCTGGGCAAGTTCGTCGCCAGCCTGGGCGGCGGAACTGCAGCGGCCAGCACCTCGCGCGCAGCTGGAACGAGCAAGGAAGACTTTGAGCGTGCCAAGCGCACGGCAAAAAAGATGTGGAAGGGCCGCAAGACCACGGCCTACCTCAAGTGCCCCAACTGCGGCCAGATGCTGTCCGTCCCCAAGGGCAAGGGCAAGATCCGCGTCACCTGCCCCAAGTGCCACGCCAAGATGGAGACGCGCTCATAGCATCTACACCATAGGAATACTAAAAGCCGAGGCCTCGTGTTGAGACCCCGGCTTTTTGCATGGGGCGACATCATTCGATAAAGCTGTTGCCCCGTCACACCAGCGCCTACGCTACGCCATCGCGAGCGAGCTCCTCTGCCAGGGCTTCTGCCGGCATGGCCATAATCGTGTCGAGCTCGGCGTCAACCTCGGGAATGCGCTTCACCTTGAGCTTGCGCACCAGATCGCCACGGCACATCACGTGCATCGGCTCACGCAGAGCGCGCAGGTCATCGAGCGGGTTCTCGCGCGTCACCAAAATGTCGGCCGTCTTGCCGCACTCGATCGTACCGGTCTCGCCGCCCAGCCCCAGTAGCTCAGCATTGACCTGCGTAGCCGTGTGCAGTGCAAAGGCATTGCTCACGCCCACGTACTTGGCAAAATAGACCACCTCGCGCCACATGTCGTACTGCGTCACGAACGGGCAGCTCGAATCCGTGCCCAGGCCCACCTTAACACCTGCATCCAGGGCGGCACGAGCACTCTCGATAATGCCCGAGCACACGATGTCGCCGTTCTTCTTTTGCGTGTCGGTCGAACGGGTCTTTTCCGGATCGAGCAGCACAAACGGCAGCGCCGGACTAATCGTGCAGGTCACGCTCGGCGCGCGTCCCTCGAGCTGTGTTCCCGCGGCGCCGCGGTACAGCTCCAGAATCTCAGGCGTCATCGGAGCGCCGTGCTCGATTGTGTCGACGCCGGCCTGAAGCGCGGCCTTCACACCTTCGGTACTCTCGACATGGGCCATGACCGGAAGGCCAACCTCGTGCGCCGCCTTGCACGCCGCCGCGGCGACATCGAGCGGCATGCGCAGCACACCCGGCTCGCCTACTTCGGTCGCGTCGAACACGCCGCCCGTCACGAACAGCTTGATGACGTCGGCACCGCGCGCATACAGATCGCGCACCTGTTCGGCCGCCTTGTCGGGGGTCTTGGCAACCTGCGCGAACAGCCCCGCGCCGTGACCACCCGGCACCGTGACGCCCGTTCCCGGCGCTACCAGGCGCGGACCCTGATACTTGCCGGCGTCGATGGCGTTGCGCACGGCGATGTCGGCGAACAACGGGTCGCCCGCGCCGCGCACCGTGGTCACGCCGCTTGCCAGCTGCTGCTGAGCGCTGCCTTTGAGGATATGGCGCACGATGGCGCGCCCCACGGGATTATCGAGCTTCTTCATCAGCGCGCCCGCATCGCCCGCCGAAACCGGCTTGCCCGAACCGCACAGATGCACGTGCATATTGATGAGACCCGGCATGAGATACGCACCGCCCAGGTCGATGACCTCGGCACCCGCCGGCGCCGGCGCCACGGCGCTCGGACCAATCCACGTGATGACACCGCGCTCGACGGCCACGGCCATATCGGGCTGCGGCTCCATATGCTCCGAGCCATCCAGAACGGTCGCATTGATAAACAACGTGGGACGATCGGTAGTCGCCATATCGAGCTCCTCCCTCACGATTAACATGAACATTTGTCCATTATCACCTAATGCGCGACTAAAGTCGAACATATCGGTTAACGGAGAAAGGGAGGATGTGAGGATAGAGAGGCCAGCACGGCGATGCTCCAGCCGTGTGGGCCAAACGTCTCGTTCTGTAACAGTTGGGTCGAATTTTGGCCGTTAGATGTTACGGATCGAGATATTCTCCAGCACTGTCATCAAACGTCTAAATCTGTAACAATTAGACAGGTTTTCGGCCGCTAGATGTTACAGATCGAGATCTTTTAGCGGCAGCCAACCTTCTGTCTCGATCTGTAACAGTTGCGGGGCCAAACGGCCCCTTGTTGTTACAGATCGAGACAAACTCGGCAGGAACAACCACATCCGCGTCAGGTGCACCCCTCAGCACCCATACCACTGGCGTCTCCACTCCTCAGCCAGATCGACCCGCTGTGGAATTCCCGCCAGTCTCATCTTTTCAGCCAGCTTCCCCGGATTCTTGAGCTCATCAAACGTAAACCGAAGCACCTTGTGGCCGAGCATCGTCAGATGGGACTCCCGCTGACGTTCTGCCACGAATGGGTCGACCGATTCCCGATCCCCACCATCCTGCAGGGTATACTTTCCCTTTCCATCGAGCTCGCCAATCACGCACGTCCCGTCCTCGAGCCGCCAAAAATAGTCGACGCGAAACACACTGGTCGGATCGAGCGGGTCGCGAAACTCCACCTGCAGCTCCGGAACCGGAAAGCCGTACGCAATAAAGAACGCTCGGAACCGAGACTCGCCGCCGTTTTCGGACAACCCGTCCGCATACGACGCAATCACCTGTGCCCTGCGATACCCTCGCCTGCCCTCACAATCGGCACGGAGGCGTTCGCACAAATCCCCATGTGATACGCCTTTCGCCCGCAGCGCAGAATCGGCAATCGCCAACCCGTAGGAGAACGGCGCACGCAGCAAGCAATCCTCCGCCGTGCGCCAAAACGACGTCACCCGCACGCCATCAACACGCTCGAGCGCGCCCGCCATCTGCGGGCGCAACAACCTGCACCCGCCGCTCAACGTCACCGAACAACCCGTCTTTACAAGAAAACGCGGCCCGAGCAGATCATTCGGCACCTCCAGACCCCACAAAAGCGCCGCGTCATAGCCCCAAAACGCCCAATCGGGATGAAACTCCGCAAGGCCCTTAATAGTCCGCAGCGCTCGATCCACCGGCGTCAATGCATCCCAATCATGCTGAAAACAGAACAGGTACGGCTCGGGCTCCGCGATATCGTCGGTTCCCGCATGACGCCGCAGCCACATGAGCTCGGCATTGTCATGCGTTGCGAGCAGCGCACCTTGTTCGGTCGCCTCCGTGAGCCGCGCGAGCATCCTGTTCCGCGCCAACGTGTTGCGAGTCGTATGCTTGTGTTTGAGAACGGTGTTAGACACTTTCATCACCACCACATCGGAGAAATGGCCATCGCCGCTGTTGCCGCCGCCGACAAACGTCTCGATCTGTAACAGTTAGACGTTCTCCAGGCCCCCAAACGTTACAGATTTAGACAAACCAGCAGCGCCCAGGCGTTCGTCTCGATCTGTAACAGGTAGACCGGTTTTTTGTCCCTAAACGTTACAGATCAAGACATAAAGGCAGAAGGCAAGGCAGGCGACAACTGCCCACCCCCTACTCCCACTCCTGCTCGTAGATGTTGAGCGACTTCACGTACCGCCCCTGGGCGCCCATGATGTCACGGACCAGGCGCAAAAAGAAGCTGATGCACGAGGTGTCGAAACCGTCCTGTAGGTCCTCGGGATGCACCGCGCCCGGCCCGTCGACCGCTGTGTCACTCAGGCGCGCGATGTCATACAGGTAGAGCTGCCCCGCCGTCAGCCAGACATCGTCGACGCAGACGAGGCGTACCGCAATCGCGCCGTCGCTCCAATGTTCCTTTTGCACGATATGTGGGTCGTAGACATCAAAGCGACGGTCGGTGCGCGTGTCCTTCAGCACGACTATGCCAGTCGCGGGATCCTTGTCCAAAATGCCAAAGCGCGAGAAATACTGCGTATCACGCACCTGCTTAAGTCGCCCGAGCGAAGCAGGAGAAATTGACGCTGGCGGCTCGTCCACATACAGCTCCAACAGCGTCTTACCGTGGTTATAGGGGCGCTCAAACAGCAGCCAATCGGTAAACGCCATGTTGTAGGCCATGATTTCGTTTTTAGAAGGGTCCTCACAATAGCTGAGCCACGGATCGACGATAATCTCGAACTGCTCGCGCGCCGGCTCCAGGAATTGAAACTTCCGCAGCATCCAAAAGTGAGCCATGTCGGCAATATCGTTGCCGACGGCTTCAGCCAGCTCTGCTCGGTCAAAAACTAGGTCAGTCATGGCATCCTCCTCAAACTGATGGACCTCAATTTGAGCTTACGAGGAGGGCGAGCAACCGAGGCAAGCGCGGGCAAAATAGGCCATAAACCGCAAACCAGATGCTAACCAAACACTTGACGGGGCACTTGACCGAATGAGCGCACCGCAACAAAACCGCAGGTAGACATAGACAGCCAACCCGCTCATTTGAGCCAGATGCCCGCAGCCACCACAGAAACAACAGGTGACCACAGCCCAAGAAGTCGACAAATGAACACCCGTACGTCGACAAACGAGCAAATCGCTCGCAAAGAGTGTCCCCAACGACTAGACAAAAAAGAACGTCCCCAATGACTAGTCGTTGGGGACGTTCTTGAATGACTACTTTACAGCTCCAGCGCCTCGGCGACTTCGGCTGCGCAGGCCAGGGCATCGGCCATGGCACTCACAACGAGCGAGCTGCCGTTGCGGGCGTCACCGGCCACATACACCGGCGCGGCATCCGCGGCGACACCCTCCGTGCGAGCCGCGAGGTGCGAGCCCTCGGCAGCCATCACCGGCAGCGGACGACCAGCGGTGGCAACAGGCACGCCCACCGCATCGAACACGCCATGCTCGGGACCCGTAAAGCCGCAGGCGATGAGCACCAGCTGCGCCGGCACCTCGTGCTCGGAGCCCGCGATGCGCTCGGGCTTTCCCGCCGACCAGTCCAGATCGACCACGCGCAGACCCGCAGCCGCACCCTTCTTGTCCAGCAGCACCTCGAGCGTATCCACGCCCCAGGCACGCATCTCGCCACCCATCGCAGCGATAGCCTCCTGCTGGCCGTAGTCGGTCTTCTTAACGTTTGGCCACTGCGGCCAGGGGTTGCTCGCCGTGCGCTTATCGGGCGCAGCCGGCAAGAACTCAAACTGGCGCACGCTGCGCGCGCCCTGACGCACAGCGGTACCCACGCAGTCGTTGCCGGTATCGCCGCCGCCAATGACCACAACGTCCAGACCGCGCGCGTTCACCGCGGGCTCGCCGCCATCGAGCACCGAGACGGTCGAAGCCGTCAGGTAGTCCACCGCGTACACCACGCCCGGAGCATCCACATTCGCAGCCGAAAGACCGCGGGGCGCACGAGCGCCGGCAGCCACCACGACGGCGTCAAAGTCATCGAGCTCGGCGGCAACCTTGGGATCGTTCACATCGGCATCCAGCTCAAACACAATGCCCAGCTCGCGCATGAGCGCCACGCGACGCTCGACCACGGACTTCTCGAGCTTCATGTTGGGAATGCCGTACATAAGCAGACCGCCCGGGCGGTTGTCTCGCTCAAACACCGTCACGCAGGCGCCACGACGCGCAAGCTCCCATGCTGCCACCAGACCAGCAGGACCGGAGCCCACCACGGCAACCGTGGGCGCGCCCTCCCCTGCCGGCTCAAAGCGATGCGGGCCGCCATTTGCCCACTCATGGTCGCTGATCGCACGCTCGTTGTCATGGATCGTCGTGGGCTGGCCATCGACCGAACCCAGGTTGCACGCGGCCTCGCACAGCGCCGGGCACACGCGACTCGTGAACTCGGGCATGGGCGAGGTGAGCGACAGGCGCTCGGCAGCCTCGTCCCAGCGGCCGCGGTACACCAGCTCATTCCACTCGGGAATCAGGTTATGCAGCGGGCAGCCGCTCGGGCGTGCCTTGCCAAAGCTCGCGCCCATCTGGCAAAACGCCACGCCGCACATCATGCAGCGGCTCGCCTGGGCGCGACGTGCATCGTCATCGAGCTCAACGTACAGCGGATCAAAATCATGGCTGCGCTCCTCCACGGGGCGCAGCTCGTGGGTCACGCGATCGATATCAAGAAAAGCACCGGGCTTACCCATGGCACTTACGCCTCCTTCTTGGTCGAAGCAACAGAGCCGGCAGCAACGGACGCAGCGCCCGCAACATCAAAGCGAGCGACATCAGCGGCACTCGCGCGACCGGTCACAATGTCAAACGCCAGCTCCTCAGCCTGCGCATGCGTCTTGCCGGCAGCCTCGCCCGCGGCGACAATCGCCAGCACGCGCTCATACTCGGTCGGAATGACCTTCACAAAGTGCTTGCTCATCGTTTCAAAGCTGTAGAGCAGCTTGATGCCGCGCGGGCTCTGCGTAGCGTCCACGTGCTCCTGGATGAGCTCGCGAATCTGCGCCAGCTCGCCGGCCGTCGGGGCCTTGAGCTCAACGCTCTCGTGGTTCACGCGGGCATTGAGTGTGCCGTACTGGTCAAAGACGTAGGCCACGCCGCCTGTCATGCCGGCGGCAAAATTCTGCCCGACCTCGCCCAGGATGAGCGCCAGACCGCCCGTCATGTACTCGCAGCCATGGTTGCCGCAGCCCTCGACCACCACCGTGGCACCGGAGTTGCGCACGGCAAAACGCTGGCCGGCAAGACCGTTAATGAAGCCGCGGCCGCTCGTGGCACCAAAGAACGCAACGTTGCCCACGATGATGTTCTCGTCGAACTTGTAGGTCGCATGCGGGTTGGGGCGCACCGACACCTCGCCGCCCGAAAGGCCCTTGCCAAAGTAGTCGTTGGCGTCGCCGCACACGTTGAGCGTAATACCGCGCGGCAGGAAAGCGCCAAAGCTCTGACCGGCCGAGCCATCGCAATCGATGGTGATGGAGCCGGCGGGCAGGCCCTCGGGATGCGCCTTGGTCACCGCGTTGCCCAAGATGGTGCCCACGCAGCGGTTGACGTTGGCGATATCAGCGCGGAAGCGAATCGGGCGCAGGTGCGCGCGAGCGTCGGCCGTGTAGGGCACAAACAACGTGGAGTCGAGCGTCTTGTCGAGCTCACTGTCCGCGGCCATCTGCGGCAGGAAGTGGCGACCGTCGGCGCCCGGAATATGAGCACCGAACTCGCAGGTCGCGCTCGCCAGCACGGGCGACAGATCGAGCAGGTTTGCTTTGCGGTTGCCCGGTACCTCGATCTGGCGCAGGCACTCGGGATGGCCGACCATCTCGTCGATGGTGCGGAAGCCCAGGCTCGCCATGACCTCGCGCAACTGCTCGGCAACAAAGAGCATAAAGTGCTCAACGTGCTCGGGCTTACCGCGGAAGCCGCGACGCAGACGGCAATTTTGCGTCGCGATGCCGGCCGGGCAGGTATCCTGCTGGCAGTCGCGCTGCATGAGGCAACCCATGGAGATGAGCGGCATGGTCGCAAAGCCAAACTCCTCGGCGCCCAGCAAGCAGGCGACGGCAACATCGGTGCCGTCCATGAGCTTGCCGTCGGCCTCGAGCACCACGCGGGAGCGAAGGCCGTTTTGCAGCAACGTCTGCTGGGCCTCGGCAAGGCCGAGCTCCAGCGGCAGGCCGGCGTGCCAAATGGAATCGCGCGCAGCGGCACCCGAGCCGCCGTTGTGGCCGCTGATCAAAATCTTGTCGGCAGCGCCCTTGGCAACACCAGTGGCGATGGTGCCGACGCCGGCCTCGCTGACCAGCTTGACCGACACGCGCGCGCCAGGGTTGGCGTTCTTAAGGTCAAAGATCAACTCTGCCAGGTCCTCGATGGAGTAGATGTCGTGGTGCGGCGGAGGCGAGATCAGGCCGATGCCGGGCGTGGACTGACGGACCTCGGCGATCCAGGGGTAGACCTTCTTGCCGGGCAGGTGGCCACCCTCGCCGGGCTTGGCGCCCTGGGCCATCTTGATCTGAATCTCGAAGGCGCTGCACAGGTAGCGACTCGTCACGCCAAAGCGCGCACTTGCCACCTGTTTGATGGCGGAATTCTTGGAGTCACCGTTAGCCAGCGGGGTCTCGCGACGCGGATCCTCACCGCCCTCGCCGGAGTTGGAACGGCCGTGCAGGCGGTTCATGGCGATGGCCATGCACTCGTGTGCCTCTTTGCTGATGGAGCCATACGACATGGCGCCGGTGTTAAAGCGGCGGACGATGTTGAGCGCAGGCTCGACCTCGTCGAGTGCCACCGGAGTGCGGCCGCTGGCATCAAAGTCCAACAGGTCGCGCAGGCGCACGGCGCGGCCGGTGCGGTGCAGGCGGGCGCTGTACTCTTTAAAGGTGTCGTAGCTGTCCTCACGGCAGGCGGTCTGCAGCAAGTAGACAGTCTGCGGATCGATGAGGTGATCCTCGCCGCCGAGCGGACGCCACTTGGTCAGACCCAGCGTGGGCAGCTGATCGGGAGCCGGGCTCTTAAGGATAGCGAGCGCGGCGTCGTAGCGCTCGTTTTGCTCGCGCTCGACGTCCTCGACACCCATACCGCCCACACGGCTCACCGTGCCGGCGAAGTACGCGTTGACGAACTCCGGCGTAAAGCCCACGGCCTCGAAGATCTGCGCCGAATGGTAGCTCTGCACCGTGGAGATGCCCATCTTGGACATGATGGAGACGATGCCAGCGGTCGCAGCCTTGTTGTAGTTGGCGATGCCCTGCTCGGCCGTCACGTCCAAGTCGCCGCGTGCCGCCAGATCGCGGATGCACGCATGCGCGTTGTACGGATAGATGCCGCTCGCGGAGTAGCCCGCCAGTGCCGCAAAGTCGTGCGGGGACACGGCGTCGCCGCACTCCACCACGATGTCGGCAAAGGTGCGCACGCCGGCGCGGATCAGGTGGTTGTGCACGCAGCCCACGGCGAGCAGCGACGGCACGGGCACCTCGCCCGCAGCGGCACGATCGCTCAGCACCACGATGTTCACGCCGTCGCGGACCGCAGTCTCAACGTCCTCTGCAAGCTGCTTGAGCGCAACCTGCAGCGCGCCGGCGCCGACATCGCGGCGGTACACGGCACGGAAACGGCGGGTCTTAAAGCCCACGCGGTCGATGGCGCAGATACGCTCGAACTCCTCCTCGTTGAGCAGCGGGCGCTCCAAGCGAACCAGCTGGCAGGCCGTACGGGAGTCCTCGAGCAGGTTGCCGTGGTTGCCCAGGTAGAGCGTGGTCGAAGTCACCATATGCTCGCGAAGGGCGTCGATGGGCGGGTTCGTGACCTGGGCGAACAACTGATAGAAGTAGTCAAAGAACGAGCGCGTCTTCTTGGACAGGCAGGCCAGCGGCGCATCGATGCCCATCGAGGCGAGCGGGGCCTTGCCCTGCTGGGCCATGGGACGCACAACCTCGTCAACATCATCCCAGTGATACCCGAGCTTAGCCATGCGCACGGCGGCGGGCACCTCGGCGTCCTCGGCGGGCGTTGCCGTGGCAGGCCTATCGAGCGCGTCGACGGTCAGCGTCTCCTCGGCAATCCAATCACGGTAGGGCTTTTCCTTGGCGTAACGGGCGCGCAGCTCGTCGTTGTAGATCACGCGCCCGCGGGCAAAGTCGACCTCGAGCATCTGGCCCGGCCCCAGGCAGCCGCTCGTCAGGATATTCTCGGGGCGCACCTCGATGGTGCCCACCTCGCTTGCCAGCATAAAGCGGCCGTCGCGCGTCACATAGTAGCGGGCGGGACGCAGACCGTTACGGTCGAGGGCGGCGCCCAGCGTGCGACCGTCGGTAAAGGCGATGGCCGCCGGGCCATCCCACGGCTCCATGAGCATGGACTGGTAAGCGTCGTAGGCGCGGCGCTCCTCACTCAGGCTGTCGTTGTGGTCCCACGGCTCGGGCAGCAACATGGACGCGGCACGCGTAAGCGGGCGACCGTTCATGACCAGGAACTCGAGCACGTTGTCCAGAATCGCGGAGTCGGAACCCTCGCGGTTGATGATGGGCATCACGCGCTCAAGATCGTGCTGCAGTACGGGGCTGTACAGGTTGGGCTCGCGGGCGCGGATCCAGTTGACGTTGCCCTTGAGGGTGTTGATCTCGCCGTTGTGGATGATAAAGCGGTTGGGGTGTGCGCGCTCCCAACTGGGCGTGGTGTTGGTGGAGTAGCGCGAGTGGACGAGTGCTACGGCCGTCTTGACGGCGGCGTCGTTGAGATCGATGAAGAAGCGGCGCATCTGCGTGGCGACCAGCATGCCCTTGTACACGATAGTGCGCGAGCTCATGGAGCACACATAGAAAATCTTGTCGCGCAAGGCGAACTCGGCGTCGGCCTTCTTTTCGATGGTGCGGCGGCACACGTACAGGCGACGCTCAAAGGCATCGCCGGCGGGCGTGTCGTCCGGACGGCCCAGGAAGGCCTGCAGGATAGTAGGCATGCAGGCGCGGGCCGTCTCGCCCAGGTCGTGCGGGTCGACCGGCACCTCGCGCCAAAAGAGCAGCGGCACGCCGGCCTCGGCGCAGCCCTCCTCGAACACGCGGCGGGCATCCTCCACGCCCTTGTCGTCCTGCGGGAAGAACAGCATGGCCACGCCATAGTCGCCCTCTGCCGGCAGAATCTGGCCGCACTTTTGAGCCTCTTTACGGAAAAAGTGATGCGGAACCTGGAACAGGATGCCAGCGCCGTCGCCGGTGTTCTTCTCGAGTCCCGTGCCGCCGCGGTGCTCCAAGTTGACCAGAATGGACAGTGCATCGTCCAGAATCTGGTGATGGCGCTCGCCGTTGATATCGGCAAGCGCGCCGATGCCACATGCATCGTGGTCGAATTCGGGGCGATAAAGGCCCTGCTGCTGAGCGGAATCTGCCTGCATCGCGATCCTCCCCTTGGTGTTAGACAGTCAGTTGAATAGGCATACTAGAAGTATCGCCGATCCGTTATGTTTCCTGCCCGTTTCGAAACAATTGCGTAACGCACGCAACAAATGATCCCTTAGGGACGGAGGGAAACGGATCACTTAGTCTGACTGACCCATTACAGTCTGAAATAGGCCATCGATAAATTTCGATGGCGAGCATTCGGCGCATTGCCTACGATACGGGCAAGCC
>NZ_WWSL01000033.1:0-21654 GCF_009875845.1 Collinsella sp. BIOML-A6 | reverse complement strand
GGGGCCGCGGGGGCGTTCGGCTAACTGCGGGAACGGCCTATTTGCTCAATGTGTTCGGCTGAGATCGGAAATCAACCTTTTCAGGACGAACGCCGTTTAGAAACCGAATGCGCACGTAAGCTCCACGAGTATTTGAGACAATGGGCGCCCAAACACCGCGGCGCGCCCGCGCAACCGTCCAAGTCGCCGCCGCAATCCGCTTCACGCGACGCCGGCAACCTTGGCGCAAGAAAGGATTCACGCCATGCGCTTTATGCTTAACTGGCTCTTCACCTCGATCTCCATCGCGATCGCCACGTTCCTCGTCCCCGGTATTCAGCCCTTCGGCTTTGCCGAGGCCTGGGTCTGCTTTGCCTTTGTGGGACTGTTCCTCAACATCGTCGATTCGTTCGTCAAACCGTTCCTCACGGTCATCTCGCTGCCGCTCACGATCATTACGCTCGGCATTTTCCAGCTCGTGCTCAACAGCTTTATGCTGGAGCTCGCCAGCTACCTGTCGGTCAACCTGTTGGGCGGCGGCATCTCCATCGCCGGCTTTGGCTCGGCCTTTATGGGCAGCATCCTAGTGTCCATCATGCGCGGCATCCTCGATAGTATTGCCGAAGAGTAGAACGACCCGACACACAAACGCATCGGACCAAATCAAAGGCCGTCCATCGCAAAATGGGCGGCCTTTGATTCGTCAATTCTCAGAGGGCAAGAAAAACTACCATTTCCGCCCCGTCCCCAAATGACAGGTGGGCTAGATGACGTAGTCGTAGCCTTCGTTGGGGGCGACGAGCTGGTCGAGCGTCACGCCATCGAGGTAATCGTTGATGAGCTTGTCCAGGTTCTTCCACACGTCGAGCGTGGGACACTCATCAGATCGCGAGCAACCCTTGCAGTCGCCATCCAGGCAGGCGACCGGCGCCAGACTGCCCTCGGTCAGGCGCAAGATCTCGCCCACCGTGTACTGCTCGGGCGGGCGCGTGAGCACATAGCCGCCGCCCTTGCCGCGCATGCCCGAGAGCATATTGGCGCGCACGAGCGTAGCCAAGATGTTCTCGAGATATTTCTCGGAAATCGCCTGTCGCGCCGCAATCTCTTTAAGCGGGATACGGCCTGTCGCCTGGTGCTCGGCCAGGTCAACCATAACGCGCAGGGCGTACCTGCCCTTAGTAGAAACCAACATATAGAGTGCTGCCTTTCGGTCTTTTAGTCCGCTGAAATTCTAGCCGAAAAATTGGCTTTGAAAATACCCGTTCCGGCCAAGATGGTTAATCAACTTGAAATAATCTCCTATTTCCTATTGCATTACTAGGCTTTAGCGTCTAGTATGCTTCCCAACAGGTAAACGAACAACCTATAAGTTTTATGGGTTTATCTGCTAGACGCATCATAACACCGCACGGTAACCAGTAACTTGAACACTTTGGAGGTTCACCATGAGCAAGGTTTACACGTCCATCGATCAGCTTATCGGCCACACCCCGCTTCTGGAGCTCACCCACTTTGAGGCCGATGAGGACCTCAAGGCTCGCGTGCTCGTCAAACTGGAATACTTCAACCCCGCCGGGTCCGTCAAAGACCGCGTCGCCAAGAACATGATTGACGAGGCCGAGAAGGCCGGCAAGCTCGTGCGCGGCGGCGACTACACCATCATCGAGCCCACGAGCGGCAACACCGGCGTCGGCATCGCCTCGGTGGCGGCGGCTCGCGGCTACAAGGTGATCATCACCATGCCCGAGACCATGTCCGTCGAGCGCCGCAAGCTGATGCAGGCATACGGTGCGCAGCTCGTGCTCACCGACGGCTCCAAGGGCATGAAGGGCGCTATCGCCAAGGCCGAGGAGCTGCAGAAGGAGACTCCCAACAGCATCATCGCCGGCCAGTTTGTGAACCCCGCGAACCCGGCCATTCACAAGGCCACGACCGGCCCCGAGATCTGGGACGACACCGACGGCCGGGTCGACATCTTCGTCGCCGGCGTTGGCACCGGTGGTACCGTGACCGGCGTGGGCGAGTTCCTCAAGGAGCAGAACCCCGAGATTAAGGTCGTCGCCGTCGAACCCGCCACCTCCCCGGTGCTCTCCAAGGGCCAGGCCGGCCCGCACAAGATCCAGGGCATCGGCGCCGGCTTTGTGCCCGACGTCCTCGATACCCAGGTCTACGACGAGATCATCCCCGTCGAGAACGAGGACGCCTTTGCGACCGGCCGCGCCGTGGGCCACAAGGAGGGCGTGCTCGTGGGCATTTCGTCCGGTGCCGCCGTGTGGGCCGCACTGCAGCTGGCCAAGCGCCCCGAGAACGAGGGCAAGACCATCGTGGCCCTGCTTGCCGACACCGGCGAGCGCTACCTGTCCACAGCACTGTTCCAGGACTAAGGGCCCGTCACTTGTCGAAGAGCCCAAGGCACGCCGGTCTTCCCCTCTTCTGGCAGCCTGGGCTCATCCCGGCAGGGTGTCCCACAGGACGCCTGAACTTGCTACAATGTCTGCGGCGCGGAACCAGCCTCCCGCGCCGCTTTTCTTTTTTGGCCACATGCCACCAAGGAGAACCTCCCCATGCACAACAAGCGCGTGCTCGTCGCCATGAGCGGCGGCGTCGATTCCAGCGTGAGCGCGTACCTGCTCAAAAGCCAGGGCTATGAATGCGTCGGCGCCACCATGCGCCTCACCTGCCCCGCACCCGACCCCACCACGGGCATGAGCAGAGTCGACCGCGACATCGCTGACGCGAAGGCAGTTTCCGAGCGCATCGGGATCCCCCATCACGTGCTCGACCTGCAGCAGACGTTCGACCACAGCGTTATCGAGCGCTTTGTGAACGCCTACCAGGAAGGGCTGACGCCCAATCCGTGCATTATCTGCAATCGCCACATTAAGTTTGGCGCGCTGCTCGATGCGGCGCTGGACATGGGCTGCGACTACATCGCAACGGGACATTACGCCAAAACAAGCCAGGCGGCAGACGGCACCTGGCAGCTCCATCGCGGCGAAGATCCCAAAAAGGACCAAAGCTATTTTTTGTATTCGCTTACGCAGGAGCGCCTGGCACGCACGATCTTTCCGCTGGCAGGCCTAGACAAAGAGCGCGACGTGCGCCGCATAGCCGCCGAGCAGGGCTTTACCAACGCCCAGAAGGCCGAAAGCGAGGACATCTGCTTTATTCCAGACGGTGACTACGCGGGCTATATCGAGCGCCGCTGCGGACATCCCGCTGCACCGGGCGACATCGTGTGGCGCGACGGCAGTGTGGTCGGGCGCCACAACGGCGCGCTGCGCTACACCATCGGCCAGCGCAAGGGCCTGGGCGTCGCGATGGCGCATCCCGTGTATGTGACGGGCGTCGACGCCGCCAACAACACCGTGCATCTGGGCGAGGCCGAAGATCTGACCGCCGCTGCCCTCACGGCCGATGAGTGGATCTGGAGCGCGCCGGACGCACGCATGGAGGCGGAGCTCGACGCCGGCGGCATTCGCGTGGGCGCCAAATACCGCTACCGTCAGAAAGACAAGGCAGCGACCCTTACGCGCGGCGAAGACGGGCAGATGTTGCTGACCTTTGACGAGCCGCAACGAGCCATCGCCCCCGGCCAGGCCGTCGTCGTCTACCGCGGCGACATCGTCCTGGGCGGCGGTACCGTGACCGGCGCACTTAAGTAGCCGGAACCCCACCACCCTAAGTTGCGGTGAAATAGGGACTGTTTAAGCGTTTCAAGCCGCTAAACAGTCCCTATTTCACCGCAACTATGTTAAGTATTATGATGTTTGTGCTTGCAGTATTTAACAATTAGAATACTTAACGAGTTGATGCGGTAGATGAGTACTTCCAACTATATATCCATGGGTGACGCAGCGCGTCTGCTGGGCGTTACAAAGGCCCGCATATCGCAACTGGCTGCATCGGGAACGCTCGCGTGCGATATCGTCGGTGGGCGAAAAATGGTTGAGTACGATTCCGCGATTGGCTATCAAAAGGTCCGTAAGCGCGGGCGCCGTCCCGCAGCTGACGTAGGGCGCAAGTTCACGTTGATGTCAGCCGACCATGAGGTCGCGCATGTCTCGTTTGATCCAACGCGCGAGTTTTCCTTTGAAATTGCCGACATACTCGATGCACTAAGGATGCCGTTTGGCACGTGCTCGAGTTCTTCTCCAACGGTAAATAAACGAGCACTCAACACGTGGTGGAGTCACCGGTCGGTGCCCGACGTCCGCCCCGGACTCATCTCGCGCTATCGCGAGCTGGGAATTGACAACGGTATTGAAGTGCCCGTTCGTTGCCTGGGTTTTTCGCTTTCGGATTGCTATTGGCTAAGGCCGGTCGACTGCGATGGACTCGATTGGCAGCACCTCAATTACTTCGAAAACGATTTTGAACGGTCGGCACCCGAGCATCGTTCAGGCTGGCTTGAGGGCATCGGACTCAAAAATCCTGACAATACGTCCGAGGGCGAGCTCCCCAAATCTTGGATAATCCGCAATGGTGTTCGCATCCTGGTCAAAGGATGCGGAATGGACGATCAGCGACCGTTTAACGAGGCGGTTGCAACAGCCCTACATCGGCGTCTGCTATCCAAAGGTGAGTTTGTTCCCTATACGGTCGAGCGCATGTTCGACGAGCCCGTATGCCTATGCGATGACTTTCTTAATGGCCGTGAGGAATATGTGCCGGCCGCTTATATCAGGGACGCACTCGGTGGCCAGCGAGGAAACTCAACATACGATCGATACTGTCGCTTTCTTGGCAGACACGGGGCTGACGAAGCTACGGTAAGAAAAGCCATGTCGCAGATGATTGTCTGCGATGCCCTCCTGGCCAACAGTGACCGCCACTGGCGAAACTTCGGCATCATCCGCAATGTCGACACACTGGAAATGCGGCCTGCACCGCTGTTCGATAGTGGCAATTGTCTGTGGTACAACGTGCCAACTGCCGCGCTCGTTGCCGGGGAGTTTGGATTTGCCGCCAAACCGTTTGGTCCGGACCCTTCCACTCAGCTAGCATTTGCTGACTCGCTCGATTGGTTCGATGCGTCGCATCTCGATGGGTTCGTCGACGAAGCAGTCGAAATCCTCTCACAAAGCGCATGGGCAACAGCAGGCAATCGTCTCAAGGCCATCCGCCGCGGTCTCGAGCGCCGCACGATAGAGGTAAGCGCCGCCGTTGAGATGCTACGTCACGTGCAGAGATAACAGCACTGCCCCCTAAGTTGCGGTGAAATAGGGACTGTTTGGCGGTTTTAAACGCCTAAACAGTCCCCATTTCACCGCAACTTAGAAAGGACGGCCTCGGTCGGCACTGCTGTGTTAGCCGAGTCGCAAGCTGCTCCCCTAGCGCTGTACGTAGGCGCGGACCAGCTCGTAGGTATTGCGCACGCCGTCGATGTGGCTGCGCTCGTAGTTGTGGCTCGCGTACACGCCGGGGCCGATCAGACCATGGCGAATGTCGTAGCCGGCCGAGAGCGTGGCCTCGACGTCGGAGCCATAGTGCGGGTACACATCGATGGCGTAATCGAGCTCCAGCTCGCGCGCGATGTTGGACAGCGTGGTTACCAGGTCGTAGTTGTACGGACCGCCCGAATCCTTGGCGCAAATCGAAACCATGCGCTCGGTGCAGCCCAGGTCGTCGCCCACGCAGCCCATGTCCACGCTGATCATCTCGCGCGTGTCGGCCGGCACAAAGGCACCGCCGTGGCCGACCTCCTCGTACACCGTAAAGAGCAACGAAACCTTGCGCGAAAGCGTCACCTCGCCTTCGGCGACGGCGCGGGCCAAACCCAGCAGAATCGACGCGGACAGCTTGTCGTCAAGGAAGCGACTCTTGATGTAGCCGCTCTCCGTCACCGTGGTGCGCGGATCCATAGCGATGATGTCGCCGGTTTGAATACCCAGCTCGAGCACATCGTCCTTGCTGTCAACGTTCTCGTCGAGCAGGATTTCCATGTTCTTCTCGATGGTCTTGACCGGCTCATCGGCCACATGCGCCGAAGGCTCGGTATTGAGGACCACGCCCGTGTAGACATTGCCGTCGCGCGTATAAACGGTGCAGTTCTCGCCATCGGCCGTAGACCACTGATGCCCGCCGAGGGTCGTGGGGCGCAGGCGACCATTGTCCTTAATGGAACGCACCATGGCGCCCAGGGTATCGACATGGCTCGCCAACACGAGCGGCTCACCCTCACCACCAAGCTCAACGAGCACATTGCCCTTATTGGAGCGCTCGGGCCCAAAGCCCATATCGCGCAACGCCTCCATCAGATAATCAGTCGCCGCACGGGTATAGCCCGTAGGCGAAGCAATCGAGGTAAGCGCCTTCAACTGGTCAGTAATATAGGAGAGCGTAGAATCCATCTTGGACACCAAAGTCACCCTTTCATATCGAATTAAACCCACAGCAACGATACCACCGCGAACCATCTTTTTACCTAGCGAGATGACCCATCGAGCTCTTCAGAACTGCGCCCGCCACGATAACGAGCCGGCGGGCCCCTGCCCGTTAGCCCCACAATCTTTCCGCAGGACAGAAGGAGGCCCCGCCGCACGTAGTGCGCAGCGGGGCCTCCGACATGTCCGAGGACGATTGTGGGGCTAACGGGCAGGGGCCCGCCGAACCAGTTAGGCAGCCGGGCAGATCTTCTTGAAGAGCTCAATGACGTCGTCGAGCGTCGCCTCGCGCGGGTTACCCGGGAAGCAGGCGTCGGCCATGGCGTCCTTGGCCAGGACCTCGATCTCGTCGGCCTTCATGGCCTCGCAGACGTGCGGGATATTCACGTCGGCGGAGAGCTGCTTGACGGCGGCGATGGCGGCATCGGCAGCCTCGTCGGTGCTCATGCCCGTGGTGTCAACGCCCATAGCAACGGCAACCTTGGCCAGGCGCTCGGCGCAAACCGGCTTGTTGAACTCCATGGCAATCGGCAGCAGCATAGCGCAGGCGACGCCGTGCGGGGTGTCGTAGTGAGCGGACAGGGTGTGAGCCATGGCGTGGTCGATGCCCAGGCCAACATTGGAGAAGCCCATGCCGGCGACATACTGGCCAAGAGCCATGCCCTCGCGGCCGGAGCCGGGCTGACCGGACTTGGCCTCGGCAACGGAGTCGCGCAGGTTCTCGCTGATCAGCTTAATAGCCTCAAAGTGGAACATGTCGGAGAGCTCCCAGGCGCCCTTGGTGGTGTAGCCCTCGATGGCGTGGGTCAGAGCGTCCATACCAGTGGAAGCGGTCAGGCCGGCAGGCATGGAAGCCATCATGTCGGGGTCGACGACGGCGACCTCGGGGGCGTCGTTGGTGTCGACGCACACGAACTTGCGGACCTTCTCGGGGTCGGTGATGACGTAGTTGATGGTCACCTCGGCGGCAGTACCGGCGGTCGTCGGCACGGCGATGGTGAACACGGCGTGGTTCTTAGTGGGAGCAACGCCCTCGAGGCTGCGGACATCAGCGAACTCGGGGTTGTTGATGATGATGCCGATGGCCTTGGCGGTGTCCATGGAGGAGCCACCACCGATGGTCACAATAGCGTCAGCTTCGGCGGCCTTGAAGGCCTCGACGCCGTCCTTGACGTTCTGGATCGTGGGGTTGGGCTTAATCTCGGAGTAGAGGCTCCAAGCGATGCCGGCGGCGTCGAGCTCGTCGGTCACCTTGGCGGTAACGCCAAACTTGACCAGGTCGGGGTCGGAGCAGACGAAGATCTTCTTGTAGCCGCGACGCTGGAGCTCACCGGGGATCTCCTTGATGGCGCCGGAACCATGATAAGAGATGGTATTGAGAACGAAACGATTAGCCATTGATAGCCTCCCATCGTGTGCGGGGCACCCATTACGCCCCACGCTATGAGTCCCATCCTAACGCTTTTGAAACAAAAAACACGTGAGAACATCAAAAGTGTTAAAGCGTTTCAACAGATAATGAAAAATAATGCGGCAAAGGGACAGCCCCTTTGCCGCATTCGGTTACTTTCGGCAGCCCTCTTTCCAAGCCTCGGCCGCAACCTTCCAGCGTAAGCGCAAGTCGCGCTCGCGGTCGATGAACATGATGGCAAACGCGACAAACAGCAGCAAGCTCGCCACGACGATGGCGTGCAGGCCCATGCGCTCAATACACCAGTTGCCCAACACGGCGCCAAACACAAAGGTAAAGATCACGCCAAAGTACAGCAAGCCGTTTTCCAAAAAGCCGCGCCTGTGGGTGATGATGTAATCGTCCACGTTTTGCAGCGCGTTGCGCAAGTTGCCGATGCACATAGTCGTGGCGATGCCGTGTCCATGAATCTTGCGGAAGCTCTCGACTTGCATGCCGCAGGCAAACGAGGTGAGGCAGTTGGCGAGCAGGTTGTAACCGCCACCGGGAATAAAGCTCACGCCCAGCAAGATGACGGCTTCAAAGAACACCGTCACCTGACGCCAGTGAATCACGCTGCCAAACCGTTCGTGTACCAGGTCGGCAAGCATAATGCCCACGGCAAACGACACCACAGGGAAGAAGTAGCGCCCCGCAAGTGCCCAATTGCCCTCCGAGATGCTCACGCCCACCAGCAAGATGTTGCCCGTCTGCGCGTTGGCGAAAACATGGTCGCGGCCGATGTAGGAATACACATCCATAAAGCCACCGGCGAGCGCCAAGATAATGCCCAGCTCAATAGACTCCGATATCTGTTTGGCACGCTGCATCGTCGTGCATCCTCCTTGTTGACGACTCTCTCGTGCGTTGGCGGAGACATAGCCGCCGTTCATACTGTAACCCATTGACAACATGACGTGCGCGCGAGACGGGTTCTCCAACGCGCGGATACACAGTCTGGAAACAAACGGCGGGCGCGGCGCCGACACCCGAAGCCTCGTGTACTCCACCAGTCTTTTTAGCGCCGTCCCAAAAAGACTGGTTACAATTACGTGCAGCATACTAACAACGGGAGGAATCGTGGCACAAAAGCCCCAGGACGCTCAGCACAACCAGCACGGCAAGCATGCCCAGCGCGGCCAGCAGCAAAAGCGCGGCGGTAAGACGCAGGGCTCGCAACCCACGCATGCCCCGGCGGCGCCCGCCCGTCCCTGGCGCCCGGGCCGCGATAAGTTCCTCCCCGTCAGCCGCGCCGACATGGATGCCCGCGGCTGGGACCAGTGCGACTTTGTCTACGTCTGCGGCGACGCCTACGTAGACCACCCCAGTTTTGGCATGGCAATCATCAGCCGCGTCCTCGACGCGCACGGCTACAAGGTGGGCATCATCTGCCAACCCGACTGGACCGACCCCGCTAGCATCACCGTGCTTGGCAAGCCGCGCCTGGGCTTTCTCGTCAGTGCCGGCAACATGGACTCCATGGTCAACCACTATTCGGTGAACAAGCACCGCCGCCACACCGACGCCTACACTCCCGGTGGCGAGGAGGGGCACCGCCCCAATCGAGCCGTCACGGTCTACGGCAATCTCATCCGTCAGACGTTCAAGGACGCTCCCATCATTATCGGCGGCATCGAGGCGAGCCTGCGCCGTCTGGCCCACTACGACTACTGGCAGGACAAGCTCAAGCGTTCGGTACTGCTCGACTCGGGCGCCGATATCCTCATCTACGGCATGGGCGAGCACGCGATTGTCGAGATCGCCGACGCGCTCGACGCGGGACTGCCCGTCGACCAGATCACCTATATCAACGGCACCGTCTACCGCACCAGCTCGCTCGACGAGGTCTACGACTACGACTTGCTGCCCAGCTGGGACGACCTAGCCGCCGACAAGCTCAACTACGCACGCAGCTTTAATGTGCAGCAGCAGAACATGGACCCCATCACCGGACACCGCCTGGTAGAGCCCTACCCCAACAGCGTCTATGTGGTGCAGAACCCGCCGTCGGCGACGCTCACCACCGACGAGATGGACGAGGTGGCAGAACTCCCCTACGCACGCGATTGGCATCCCGACTACGATGCCGCAGGCGGCGTGCCGGCCTTTGCCGAGATCAAGTTTTCGATCAGCTCCAACCGCGGGTGCTTTGGCGAGTGCTCGTTTTGCGCCCTCACCTTCCACCAGGGCCGTGTGTTGCAGATGCGCAGCCATGATTCGATCATGCGCGAGGCCGAGCTGCTCACGCACGATCCCGAGTTTAAGGGCTACATCAACGACGTGGGCGGACCGACGGCCAACTTCAGCCGTCCCGCCTGCGACAAACAGCTCAAGCATGGCGTGTGCAAGAACAAGCGCTGCCTGTGGCCGAGTGTGTGCAAGAACATGGTGGTCGACGAGAGCGGCTACACGCAGTTGCTGCGCGACCTGCGCCAGCTGCCGGGCGTCAAGAAGGTCTTTGTCCGCAGCGGCATCCGCTTTGACTACACCATGGCCGACGCCTCGGACGAGTTTTTGCGCGAGCTGCTGGAGCACCATGTCTCGGGCCAGCTGCGCGTAGCGCCCGAGCACGTGAGTGACGCGGTGCTGTCCGTGATGGGCAAGCCGAGCCGCGCCGTCTACGACGCATTCTGCCGTAAATTCGAACGTCTGAACCGCGAATACGGACTCAAGCAGTATGTGGTGCCGTACCTGATCTCGAGCCATCCCGGTTCAACGATGAAGGAAGCTGTGGACCTTGCCGAGGCCGTGCGCGACATGGGCTACATGCCCGAGCAGGTGCAGGACTTCTACCCCACGCCGTCCACCATGTCGACCTGCATGTACTACACCGGCGTGGACCCACGCACCATGCAGCCGATCTACGTGGCACGCGACCCGCACGAGAAGGCCATGCAGCGCGCGCTCATCCAATATCGCAAGCCCGAGAACTACAAGCTCGTGCGCGAGGCACTGGAAAAGGCCGGCCGTCGCGACCTGATTGGCTACACCAAGCATTGCCTGATCCGTCCCGTGCCGCCGCGCCCGGGCGAGACGTCTGCTGGCGGTGGGCATGGCACTGGCAAGAAGGGCGGCAAACCGCATGGCGGCGGCGCTGGCAAGGGGCCCAAGGGCAGCAAGGGCCACGGCGGCATGTCGCGCGCGCAGAACACCGCAGGCCGCAATCGCGCGGCCCAGGGACGACAGGGCGCCAACGGCGGCGGCAGACGCAACTAGCGCGGCGAGGCGGCATGCCGCCGTTGGCGACACGACACGCCCCACCAATAAAATGCCGCTCGCCGGGGCGTCGCAGAACGATTCCCCGACGAGCGGCCGATTAATATTGTCTATCTCAAAACGTCGTTACTTTTTGTCGAAACGACCAAAGAGCGCAAACGAGAGCGCCGCAGAGATAACCCAAGTCAAAGCGATGCAGACGACAATCATGATCAAGTTCATGGGATTGCCGCTTGGATCGGCATAAACGGGCAACGAAGTAATGCCGGGCATAACAAAGCCGAAGCACTTTGCGCCGAGAACAACGGTAAGCGCACCGCCAATGCCATCCGCGATCATCGCAGCGATAAGCGGAGTCCTGTTAGGAACCTGAACGGTAAACAAGGCGGGCTCGGAAATTCCCATAAATGCTGAGAAGGCGCACGTCATTGCAGCGGACTTGAGCTTTTCGTCGGTCATGCGCAGGGCTGCACCAAAAGACGCACCGCTTTCGGCGAGGTTATGGCAGAAAGAGATCGGGAGCAGATAGTCATACCCAAGCGTTGCAATATTGGAAATCTGGATAGGGCTCGTTGACTGATGCATGCCGAAGAGCACGATAAGCGGCATAAAGAAGCCCAGCAGAAAACCGGCAACGGGGCCTAACGTCGAGAATAGCCAAACGATACCGTTGGCAAGACCAAGACCGCACCAGGCACCAATCGGAGCGAGCACAAACAGGTTGACGGGAATCACGATAGCAAGGGAGAGCGCCGGAACGACAACGAGCTTAAAAAGATCCGGCACGACTTTGTCGATTGCGCGATATACAAAAAACAAGCCAATGACGCCAAAGATAACCGGGAACACGGAATCGGCGTAGCTAAAAATCGGCACCGCAAAACCGAACAGCGCAAGAGGCGTCTAGCCCGTACCGACAGCGTTGACAATGGTCGGGTACATCAGCGATCCGGCAACACAAAGCGCAAGCGAACGGTTGACTCGGAACTTATCAGCTGTAGACATTGCCAGCAAAAACGGCAAGAAGTAGAACGGGATATCCGAAATCATATTGAATATCGCAAAGTCGCCGGCACCCGTGTCGATTCCAAAAGCCGCGATAGCAGCCAGGATGCCCTTTACGATGCCTCCCGCCACCAGTGCGGGAATAATAGCGGAGAAGATGCCGGTGATGATATCGAATACGCGAGCCGAACCTTTTTGGAGCTCAGGCTGCTCGGCGTCGGCGGAGACCTCGCCACCCATCCTGTCGCCTAGCATGGGCTCCAATTCGTCATATACCGACCCCACGCTGGCGCCGATGATAACCTGCCACTGCCCGTCTTTAACCTGCGCGCCCAAGGCGCCGTCAAGCGTCTTAAGGGCCTCCAGGTCTGCCTTGCTATCGTCCTTCAGGTTGAATCTGAGCCTTGTAATGCAGTGCGTTGCCATAACAACGTTATCGGCGCCGCCCACGAGCTCGAGGACACGAGCGGCCAGTTCCTTCTTGTCTGCCACAACAATCACTCCTACCCAAGATCCTCGCCATTAGTGGCGATACATTTCTGATACCAATAGAAAGAGTCTTTACGCGAGCGCTCCGCAGTGCCGTTGCCGCAATTATCCAGATCGACATAGATAAGCCCGTAGCGCTTGTCCATCGTAAGAGGACCGCAGGCAACAAGGTCAATGAATCCCCAGATCATGTATCCGCGCACGTCAACGCCATCGATCACTGCTTCCTTAAGGCACTTTATGTGCTGGCGCAAATAATCGATTCGATACTCGTCGTGGATGCTGCCATCCTCCTCGACTACATCAGATGTGCCGAGGCCGTTCTCGGCGATATACAGGGGCAGCCCATAGCGGTCATACATCTGGTTAAGGGTAACCCTCAGGCCAATGGGATCGACCTGCCAGCCCCACTCACTCGTCTCGAGATAAGGGTTCTTGTTTGCCATGACCAGATTTCCCGCAGTCTTCTCCCATCCCTGATCGCAGGTGGATACCTGGGAAAAGTAGTACGAGAAAGCCAGGAAGTCGACAGTGTTGCGAGCGATGAGCTCTTCATCGCCCGGCTCCATTTGAATCTCGATATCGCACGCGTCGAAATAGCGATTCATATAAGCGGGGTATTTTCCACGAGCCATCACATCCGTATAGAACCAGTTGGAATACTGGTCGTCGTGAATAGCCTGCATGTTATCTTCGGGACGGCAGGTGGCGGGATACGTGCAGAATCGAGCAATCATGCCGCCAACGGGAGTATCGGGCGAAAGACGATGGACAATCTCGACGGCACGCGCATTGGCAACGAACTCGTGGTGCAGACACTGGAAGATGGCTCGATCGAAGTTCTCCCCCTCTTCGTCTTTGACCAGACAGACCCCGTCCCAAGGAGAAAAACGCGCTGCATTGAACTCGTTAAAAGGCAGCCAGAAATCGACCAGATCGCCCAATTCCGTAACGATTGTCTCGACATAGCGGGCGAAGAAATCAATCGTCTTGCGATTCTTCCATCCCCCATATGTGGTGACAAGATTTACCGGGATGTCATAGTGGAGCATGGTGACGAAGGTTATAATGCCGTGCTTTTTGCACTCACCCAGCATGCTTCGATACCACTCGATGCCTTCGCGGTTAGGCTCAAGATCATCTCCGTTAGGATAGATTCGGCTCCAGCAAATAGAGGTGCGGAACAGCTTGAGGCCCATCTCCGCAAAAAGCGCGATGTCCTCACGGTAGTGATGATAGAAGTCGTTACCGCGCCTAAACGGGTAGAACTCAACACCATCATCTGCGAGAGCGTTCATTAGTTCGTCATGGCAGAAGGGGTTGTTTTGATGCTTATCCTCAATCTGGTCATGAGTCCAGGTGCCATCCAGCCATCGACAATCCTGCGTCGACTTTCCCTTTCCGCCCTCGTTCCAGGCGCCATCGGCCTGCGAGCACGATATGGCTCCACCCCATAAAAAGTCGGAGTCAAACCCATGTTTTAACTTACCCATTTGCCCTCCTTGATCGGATGCTCCAGCGGATAACCCAATACTAGGAAGAACAAGATATATAAGATATCGCATAGAAAGCGTGGCTTTATAACATTTTTTTAGATATAATACCGTTCAAGGTATCGATTCTACCGTTCACCGCTGGAGCACCCCATGGATTCGAATCTCAAACAGCTGCTCTATACGCATACCGAGACCGAAGAGTGGCATCGCACACATCCGGGAGAGCTCAGCCCGCGATATAACAGGGTGGAAACCACAACCATTAACGGCGAAGAGGTCTATCTGTTTGATTGGAAAGAAACTCTCGACGAAAACCCCGTGGGCCTTATCAAGGAGTCGCGCTTTACCGATATTCCTCCCCATATCAATCGGGATATGGAGCTTAACTACGTGTACGACGGCGTCTGCACGTTTATCGTCAACGGACGGCGACTACTCCTTAAAAAGGGCGACGTGCTCATTTGCAACACCGGCGTAGTCAGAAGCGTTCCATACGTTAAGGGCGAGCATGATATCGTCATCTCAATCGTCTTCAAAAAAGAAATGTTCGATTCGTTGTTCCTGAGCCAGCTACCCGGCGCGTCACCATTAACGAATCTTCTATTTGATTTTGTGTCCAAAAACCGCGAGGCCCGAAAATATCTCATTCTTCCAGAGGAATACGCCCGGCATGCGCGACGCCTCATCGAGATGCTCTTTATCGAATATCACTTTAAAGATGCCTATTCCAATGAACTCATGAGGCACCTCGCCGTCAGCCTATTCCTTGTTCTCATTCGAGGACTGTACCGACGCTCCGCAACTGATAACCAGGCGATCATGTCGGACGAACGCATCGTGTCGATTCTGAATCATATTGAGCGAAGCTACGGCGACTGCACACTCGAAAGCATTGCGAGCGATACGGGTTATAGCACCAGCTATCTCAGCAGCTTGATCAAGCAAAAAACCGGCAAAACGTTTTCGCAAATCAAGCTCAACCAGCAGCTCACAGAGGCGGCATATCTTCTCAATAACACCGAGCGCAGCGTGCAGTATGTAGCCCGAAAAGTCGGCATCTCCAACATGTCATTCTTTTACTCAAAATTCAAAGAAGCATTCGGCGAAACGCCAGGTGCGTTCAGGACGCATCGGTCTAGTTAAAGCCATTGATAATCAGGTCGATCAGTTTCGCATGGCGCAGGAATGCACGACCGGAGCAGCAAGCGCATTGCCTCTACCAGTACGAAGCCGGCGATGGCAACCGTGACCGCCACGTCGAGCGGCGTGTTCACAAACCACATCAGGCCCATGAGGTACGATCCGGCGTTAAAGACAAAGTGCAGCAGAATCGTGTAGCGGAGCTTTCCGGTCGCCACGAGCACCCAGCCAAAAACCAGACCGGCGGCGCCGGCGTAGCAGCCCTGCACCCAGTTCATATGCATAAAGCCAAAGATAGCCGCCTGCAGCACAATCGCCGCGGCGATACCCCACGTGTTTGGGGCCGCCCAAGGCACCATGGCGCCGTCCTGCGCCCGCGCGCGATGCCGGCGTTTCCAAAGCGGACGGCACTGCGGGTTAAACGCTCGGAGCGAAAACTCAAAAATGATGCCGCGCACCAGCAGTTCCTCGCAAAACGGAGCGCCAAGCACCGTGGTCAGGACGGCCAGATAGCTCGTATCGCCCATGCCTGTCTCCTCGACAAGTTCGCTGTAATCGGCCGCGGCATCGGGCAACAGCGACAGCACGGCGTCGGTCACGTAGCCAACGACCACCTGCAGGGCCAGGCCGATCACGATAACGCAGGTGATGCGTTTCCACGCCCCACGCGCTCCCCCGCTAAGCGGGCGCTCGCCCTGCCAGCGCGCCATAAACGAGCGCGGCCACAGATAACGCCACCACAGCAGCGCCATCAAAAACGACGCCGTCTGAGCGGCAGCCTGGAACCATTGGATATCGAGATTGTCGATCGGATAGCCCGTCAGCACCGACACGGCATCGAGAACTGAAAACAGAACCGCGCTCAGGGCAATATCTGCCGCGACAACGCCAAAACAGGCAAGCGCCCAAATCATCGCATTGAGCATGCCAACCTCCTCCCGACAGGTAGTCATTTAAGAACGTCCCCAACGACTAGTCATTGGGGACGTTCTTCAACGACTAGCTGTTGGGGACAGTCTTTGCCAAAAGCCCCGTTGGGCGAGATGTCGAACGGGAAGGTGCCGCAGCGATTGAACGCGGCGATAAACATGCGGATGGCGTTGGACGGCGTGGTACCCACGAGCTGGGTTGCCGCCGCGAAGGCCGCCTTTTCCTCGGGCAAGACCTTCGCGACAACCGGGGTCATGTGTTCTGCCATGGCGCTTCCTTTTTGAAACGACGGTGATGCGGATAGATGCGGGCCACGCGGCTGGGCGACGGGCTGTGAAGGCAACCCGATTGGCCCGCATCTGGAGTTTGTTTCTACGGCGTTGGTATTACTTGGTATTCCTAAGTATTACCCCGCAGATAGAATACCATACCCGGCCCAATGGGGACGGAGAAAAAACGAATCATTTTGTTGCTGAGTGAGTATTTAGAGCGTGATGATGTCCGAGATATTGAGAGCCCGAGCGTCAGCGGCATCGTGCGTAGCAAGCAGCAGCATGCGGCTGTCGAGCAAGTCGAGCACGACCTCGGCGCATGCGTCGCGCGCAGCGGTATCTAGACCGGTAAAGGGCTCGTCCAGAATCACCGCGTCGCCTGGGCACAGCAGGGCTCGAGCGATCTCGACGCGACGGCGCTGCCCGCCCCCATATCAACCCTTTGCACCAAATGACAATGCCCCGCCCACGCAATCACGTGGACGGGGCATTGCTCCAGGTATGCGGCCAGCGAGCCTGTTGCTTTTACTTAAGCTCGGGCCAGAAGTCCTTGTTGGCCTCGATCATGTCGTCGAGGACCTCCTTGGCGACCTTCATCGAAGGCACGGTCTTGTTGAGCGTAAAGGCCTTGAGCGCCTTCTCGTACGAACCCTCGATCGAAGCCTCGACCACGAGCTTCTCGGAGTTCAGCTGCTGCATCATGAGGCCCTGCTGGAACAGCGGAATGTTGTCGCGGCTGATGACCTCGGGGCCGTTCTTGCCAATGTAGGCAGGCAGCTCGACCATAGCGTCGTAGGGCATGTTGGGGATAGCGCCCTTGTTCTCGCAAATGACCAGGAAGCGCTGCTTGGTGTCGTTCTTCAGAGCGATAGCCAAGTCGGCAATCCAGTCACCGTGGCTGCCCGCATAGAACGTGCTCTCGTCGATCTCGCCCGTCTTCTCATAGTGATCGATACCCTCAAAGAGGTTCTTCTCGCGCGTCTCCTCGACCTCGTTAGCACGGGTGCGCTCGGGGTTGGAGTGCTCGACGAACTCCTTCTGCTGCAGGTAGTAGTTCAGGTACGTGTTGGGCAGGTACTCCGGGAAGCACTCCATGATCTCGTACTCGCCCTTCCAGACGTAGTACCAGCTGCCCTTGGTGTGGCGGTTCTGCTCGGGGTGCTCGTCGGTGGCCTCCTCGGGCTTCTTGGACATCAGCGAGCCCATGCCCTTGAGGTACGAATCGGGCAGCAGGATCTCATGCTCCTTGATGTACTCGCGCAGCTGCGGGAGCACCTCCTCGCCCTTGTGGCGGATCGAGGTGAACCAACCAAAGTGGTTGAGGCCAAAGTAATCGTACTCGACATCCTTCTTGTCGATATCGAGCGCGGCGCAAACCACGTCGATGATCGCGATCGGCATGTCGCAGATGTTGATGATGCGAGCGTTGGGACGCAGCACGCGGCAGCCCTCGGAGACGATGGCGGCAGGGTTGGAGTAGTTGAGAATCCAGTAGTCCTTCTTGGCGTACTTCTCAACGTCATCGATCAGCTCGACCATGGGGAAGATGGTGCGCATGCCGTAGGCAAGGCCGCCGCAACCGCAGGTCTCCTGACCCACGCAGCCGTGACGCAGCGGAATCTTCTCGTCCTGCTCACGCATGGCGTAGCCGCCCACGCGCATCTGAGCAAACACGAAGCTCGCGTCGGTAAAAGCCGTCTCCTTGTCGGTGGTCACCGTCAGCTTGATGTCCAGGCCAAGGTCCTCGTGCAAAATCCAGTCCACGAGCACGCCGATCTTACGCTGACGCTCCTCGTTGATGTCGTACAGACGAATCTCGTCAACGTCGAGCTCGTCCTTGCGCAGGGCAATGGACTTGACGATGCCGGGGGTAAAGGTGGATCCGCCACCACACAGAGTAATGATCATTGTTTACTGCTCCTTCTCAATTGCGTTTTCGACCTTGTCGCGCATCTCGGCGACCTTCATGCCAAAGATGATCTGGATATTGTTGCCGTTGCGGTTGATGCCGCTGTTGGGCACGTGGTTGATGAGGTTCTCATCGATGAGGTCCGGGTTCTTAACGTTCACGCGGAGACGCGTAAAGCAGTTCTCGAGCTCCTCGATATTGTCCTTGCCGCCAAGACCTGCGACCAGGTCGGCGATGCCCGCATCGACGCCCTCTGCGGGAGCTGCGGCAACAGCACCCTGCTTCACCGCGACAGATGCGGCAGCTTCACCCTCGGCAACGGACTCAGCAAGCTCGGACTCATCCTCGCGACCGGGGGTATGAAGGTTGAGCTTCTTGATGAGGAAGGTGAAGAGGAAGAAGTACAGAGCGGCGTTGACGACTCCAAGCACCAGCATAACCGGCCAGTTGGTCTTATCGACACCCAGGACCAGGTTGGAGACCACGATGTTGATGATGCCGCCTGCAGTCGAAGCGGGCACGGAGAGAACCTTGAGCAGAACCAGGAAGATGCCGGAAAGAACCGAGTGAACGACGAAGAGCACGGGAGCGGCAAAGACAAAGAGGAAGTCCATGGGCTCGGTGACACAGGAGAGCACGGCGGTGATGATCAGCGGGATGATAACGGCCTTGGTCTTATCCTTGTTCCCCTTGTAAGCGGTGACGATAAAGGCGAGACCGATACCGATGTAGGGCCACAGGTTGTTGAAGGTGTAGCTGTTGAAATACGTGCTATCGGAGAAGGGCTGGCCCGTCATTGCCATCTCGGCAACACGGATGGGGTAGGCACCGGCGATAACCTGATCGCCCAACGTCAGGGTGCCACCCACATCGGAGAACTGGAACGGGGTGTAGATGAGGTGGTGCAGACCGGTGGGAACGAGCAGCTTGTTGAGCATGCCGTAGATAAACAGACCGACGTTGCCCGACTCCTTAATGATGCCGGCAACGGAGGAGATGGCGCCCTGAACCGGAGGCCAAACGATACAGAAGCCAGCGCCCATGATCCAGGAAATGATGATCATGATCAGGAACGGAAAGCGAACGCCCGAGAACATCGAAAGGGCAATGGGGAACTGCTTGTTCGAGTACTTGTTGAACACGGCACCGGTGATGCAACCAAGAATGATGCCGCCAAACACACCGGTATCGAGCACCTGAATGCCCATAACGGTGGCCTGGCCGGTTCCGGTTAGGCCGAGCATGCCGCTCGCATCGGCAAGAGAGCCGGTAGCGTTGAGCACGATGTTGTTAGCTTGCAAGAACAGGAAGAACGACATCAGGGCGATCAGCGAAGCATGGCCCTTGTTCTTCTTTGCCATGGCGCCGGCGATGCCCACGCAGAACAGAATCGAGAGGTTGTTGATGATAAACATCAGCGACTGGTAGACAACGGCGCCCACAAGCTGGAACGGACCGGAGCCCAGTACGGGGACCAAAGCGCAGATGGTCTTGTTGGTCAGAATGATGCCCACGATGAGCAGGATGCCGGCAACCGAGAGATACATCATCGGCTGGACGATCGACTTCGCGAACACCTCCAACGGCGCTTTGAAATTGAACTTCTTTTTTGCGGTCATAGCGGTACTCCCCTTCCTTTTCCGCAAATTAAGACAGATGTGCCCTGGACAAGACCGTGAGCCTTGCCTTATATCAATCGGTGTGTGGGCACGTTATGCCTAGAGACCAGGTTCTCCAAGCAGGTTAACAATGTGGTACGCGAGATAACTCTTCTCGGCATTGGTAACGACAACGTTATAGGTAGACGACAAGTGGGCGGCTATGGCGTCCGCGCACGAGAACGCGCACGGATACTTAGTTTCATCGATTCGGAACAGCGCATCGTCATTGATCTGCCCGGCCGCGGGGTCAAGCGCCCGCTGTGCGAAAAACTGCAGGTGGCGGACGAAGCGCTCATAGGGCAACGAGGTGTCGTCGAGGGTCGCAGTGTAACGATCGGAAACAATCGCGAGTACGTCGCGAACAAGCTGGACCGAGATGATGAGACGGTCGGAGCGTTGCGGCATGGTGGCGTTGACGATATGCAGCGTAATAAAACCCTGCTCTTCTTCGCTCATCTGGATGCCCATATACTCCTTGACAATCTGCAGCGCACGGCCAGCAAGCGCGTACTCCTTGCGATAGAACTGCTGGATCTCAAGCAGCAGCGGTTTCTCGCAGGGAACGCCTTTGCGCTCGCGCTCCAAAGCAAGGCTGATATGGTCTGCGAGAGCGATGAGGATCTTGTCATTGATATCGACATTGAGCTCTCGACGAAGCATCTGAACGATGTCCTCGGAAATCACGAGGTTGACGGTGGGGATGGACTCTAGAAGATGTGCCAAGCGGTCAATCGTACGCGAATCCTGAGAAGTTCCCTCCTGCAACGCGTAGGTCTTTTCGACCGATGCCTCGTCGATGGCATCGCCGGCATGACGGCCAAAGCAGAGGCCTCGACCGATGACGATGAGCTCGGAGCCATCGTCCGAAGTGACCATTGCGACGTTGTTGTTAAAAACTCGCTTGATAACCACGGTACCCACCACAAGAATTGACTCGGAAAGCCAGATGACAGGCTCTTTAACAGCAACAGGGCCGGAAGCATGCTCTCGAAGAGTCGAACTCTCCGAACGCTCGCACACGATAATGAAGACCGTGGGATCGAAGCCGGCGGCGCGGACCGCGTCGAAATCGACCTCGACGAGGGGCTGGCCCGCGTCGACATGGTCACCCTGGGCAACAAGCGCATGGAAGCCCTTGCCCTCAAGCTTAACAGTGTCGATTCCGATATGCAGCATCACCTGAGCAGAGCTGTCGTCGGACATGATGCCCAGCGCGTGCTCAGTCGGAAACAGCGCCGCGACGGTGCCGGAAACAGGAGCGCACACCGTTCCCTCTTGGGGAACCACGGCAACACCATCGCCCACGGCACGGCTGCTAAAAGCGGGGTCATTGGTTTTTTCTAGATGAACAAGCTCGCCGGAAACGGGAGCGAGGATTTCGAACTCGGAGGTTACAGTCTTCTGCTCATCCGAGCCCCCCATAAGGCGAGAAAAGAAACCCATGGTGGCATGTCCCTTCATACATATAGCCCAACCAAAATCACACGAATGCGTCCATAGAGACACACCCGTTCAAAGACTTTGGTTAGGCCCACGTCCGAGGGACTCGGTAACCTTCCGCATTTCTTTTTCCGGGAGTTATTGTAGGCAACAGCAAAGCCAGAATAATCATTCTGACCGGTGAACGGTATTTTTTCTCCGATACCTTGATTATCAACTTTATCCGAACACCTCCCACATTCATCCGCACATGTGCGGATGAATGTGGGAACCCGATACCT
>NZ_WWSL01000032.1:0-24124 GCF_009875845.1 Collinsella sp. BIOML-A6 | reverse complement strand
CGGGGTCGGCGAAAGCGCATTAGCGCATTCGGCGAGATGCGTTTGCGAAAGTGGTCAATTTTAGATTAGCGCTAACAGCCCGCCCCGTAGGACGACGTCCCCTCCATCGCGACGCAGGCCGGCTCCCCGGCCGCCGCGATCGCCCCGGCGAGCGCCTCGTAGCCCGCCGCGTCGGCGGGGAACTGGCGGGACAGGACCTTGCGGCCCCTCCAGTCCAGGACGCACAGCCAGTGCGAGTCGGCGTGGGTGTCGACCCCGCAGAAGACCGGCCCGCGGGCGCCGGGTGCCGATTCGTTTTGCATGTCTCGCTCCGTTCTTTCCGTGCTCGCCTGGACCGGGCAGACGGCACACTGACGGGGCGCGATAGAATGCGGTTGTTCGGGTCCGCGGTATCGCTCCATGCTCCTATTAGGTCATGCGGCGGTCTCGGCTCGCCGCGGCCCGCGCGGGACATGTCAGGAAACGAGGGCAGCCCTGTGGGCGCCAGCGGAATGTGGGGTCACCGCGCGGTCCGCATCTGATGGTGTCGACGTCAATGGTATACGGGTGCATCATCGACGTCTTCAATACAGAAAATATCAGTGCGGAATGTTTTGGGAGGTAGCCCAAACAGCCCCGGCGGGGGTCCTGTGTAGTCACCCTTTAGGCGGAACTCTCCTAATTATTTGGATGAGTCGTTTACTTACTTGTGCTGTTACCGTCTTCCCGCTGTTGTTGGGGTATGCTTTGTTCGTATGTAAACGTATGACATGTTGATGGGGGAGGGTGCTATGGCTCACGAGAGTGCCCGTTCTAAGGATACGGCTAAGCCTGGCATCAAGGAAGTTGCAGCGGTGGCGGGGGTTTCGCCTACTACGGTATCTCGCGTGCTTAATAATCGCGGCTACATTAGCCAGGAAACCCGCGATAAAGTCCATGCGGCGATGGAGCGCATCAACTATACGCCCAACGATATCGCCCGTGCCATGCTCAACGGTCGCCTGAATCTTATCGGTATGATCGTTCCCTTTGTGAGCAGCCCGTTCCATGCTCAGGTTGTGCAGGCGGTCGAGCGCACGTTAGCGGAAAACGGCTTTAAGATGTTGCTGTGCAACAGCGCCAATCGACCCGATCTTGAGCGTTCCTATATTGACATGCTCCGCCGCAATATGGTCGACGGCGTCATCGTCAACTCCCTCAATATCGGTGCCGAGGCATATGCCGAGATGGGCTTGAGCCTGGTTGGCATCGACTGCGATCTTGGCGAGGGCTCTGTCCAGATTGCAAGTGACAGCTATGGCATTGGCGAGCTCGCCACGCGCCGTCTGATTGATGACGGCTGCAGGCGTATCCTGTGCCTGCGCAGCAATAGCCGCATGCGCATGCCTGCCAATAAGCGTACCGATGCCTACCTCGATGTTGTTGAGCAGGCCGGTTTGTCCGCGCTTGTCCGTGAGGTTGAGTTCGTTAAGCCCGACGACGAAAAGGGCGCGGTCGTTGCGAAGATCCTCGATGAGAACCCCGATATTGACGGCATCTTTGCGGGAGACGATACGATGGCGGCCATCTGTCTCAACGTGATGAAGCAGCGCGGCTTGAGCGCTCCAGACGATATTAAGGTCGTGGGCGCGGATGGTGCCCGCCGAACTATGACGTTTATGCCTGACTTAACAACCGTACGTCAAGATATCGATCGCATCGGAGAGCTCGCGGCGCAATCCATCATCGCTCTTATTAACGGCGATAATCCCGAATCGAATATCAAGCTCCCCGTTGAACTCATTGAGGGCAAAACCGCGTAGTTCATCCCGTGCCAAAAGAATTCCCTCAAACGCCTCTGATGACCGTTCACCGGCATATGTCAACCGTTTGCCGACGACTGGAACTGCGAAAAGACGTATTGGTGTGAAAACGTTTGACATATGAAAACGATTGACATATCTTGCCATTGTACCGAGTTAGTATGTCGTGGAAAGGAAGTCTCGGATGCACAAGGTGTATTACCAGCCTGAGGGAATTTGGGTAGGCGACATCATGCCGTACGGCGAGGACGGCACGTTCTATCTCTATCATCAGCGTGACACGCGTAACCCCGAACCTTTCGGAGAGCCGTTTGGCTGGGCACTCGCTACGACCAAGGATTTCGTCAACTACAAGGACTTTGGCGAGAGCCTTGAGCGCGGCGGCGACGAGGAAGTCGACCAGTACATTTATGCCGGCACGGTGTTTAAGGTGGGCGACAAGTACCATGCGCTCTACACTGGTTGCAATCGCGATAAGGTCCGCGCACGTTTGATGAAGCAGGTTCTTCTTCACGCAACGAGCGACGACGCCGTCAAGTGGGAGAAGAACATCGCCGAGACGCTGCTTCCGCCCCAGGAGGGTTACGATGACCGCAACTGGCGCGATCCCTTTGTGCTTTGGGATGAGGAGAACGAAGAGTACATGCTCATCCTCGGCACGCGTGTGGGCGAGGACAAGCGTCTGATGACCGGCCGCCTGGTCAAGTTCACCTCCAAGGATCTGACCAACTGGGAGTTCCAGGGCGACTGGTGGAACCCGGGCCTGTACACCATGTTTGAGATGCCTGATCTCTTTAAGATGGGCGACTGGTGGTACCTCGTCTTTTCCGAGTACAGCGACGGCAACAAGACCCGTTACCGCATGTCCAAGTCCATCAACGGTCCTTGGATTACCCCCGCTGACGACTCCTTCGACGGCCGCGCGTACTACGCCGCTCGCACCGCATTCGATGGCGAGCGTCGCGTTCTCTTTGGTTGGGTTCCTACGCGTGACGAGGGCGGCGACCCCAGCTCTTACCTATGGGGTGGCACCTTTATGCCCCTCGAGATCGTTCAGCGTGCCGACGGAACGCTCGGCACCAAGCTCCCCGACAGCATGCTTGGCGCCTTTGGCGAGGCTAAGGCAGTCGAGACCTTTGAGCTTTCCTGCGAGTCGGGCAAGGTCGAGCAGGTGCTCGCCGCGGATGCCGGCTCCACCTACTTGCTCGATGCCGACATTGAGCTTGGCGGTAACGCTGCCGGCTTCTCGGTCAAGTTCGCCGAGGACGCCGAGACCGGTCTTGCCTATGAGTTCCGCGCCAACCTGCGCGAGGGCAAGCTCGAGTTCACGCCGGCTCCCCAGTACCCGTGGTTCCAGGTCAACAACATGGGCCTCGAGCGTCCGTTGTTCTTTAAGGGCGAGGGCACTCACCATGTGCGTCTGGTCGTCGACGACGACATCGCGACCATCTTTGTCGATGATGTTGCGCTCAACGCTCGCTTCTGCAACAAGCAGGGCCAGGGTGTGGCGCTTACCGTCACCGACGGTGCGCTCAAGTGCGCAAACGCAACGATCGCGTCTCTGTAGCGGCAACGAACCGTTTTATGATTTAGAAAAGGAATGGAGAGGAACATGGACTACAAGGCAGTGTCCCAGCAAGTCGTCGACAACGTCGGCGGACTGGAGAACATCGAGGGCGCCACGCATTGCGTGACCCGTCTGCGTCTGGTGCTCAAGGATACGAGCAAATACAACAAGGCCGAGCTCGAGAACATCGATGGCGTCAAGGGCGTGCTGTACAACAGCGGCCAGCTCATGATCATCTTCGGTACCGGTACCGTCAACAAGGTTTACGATGAGTTTATGGCTCTGACGGGCGTTAAGGAGATCAGTGCTTCCGAGGTCAAGGGCGCTGAGGCGGACAAGAAGGGCAAGTTCTTCTCGGTCCTCAAGGTATTCTCGGACATCTTTATCCCCATCATTCCCGCCTTCGTCGGCGCTGCAATCATCATCGGCCTTAAGTCGCTGATCGTTGCCAACGGCCTCTTTGGCATGGAAGGCAGCCTCGCCGATCACAGCGAGTTCCTCAAGAACCTCGCAAGCTTCTTTGCCATTATCGCCACCACGTTCGACTACCTGCCTGTCCTGGTTATGTACAGCGCGGTCAAGCGTTTTGGCGGTAACCCGATCCTGGGCATCCTCGTCGGTATCGTCATGGTTCACCCGAGCCTTATGAACCGCAACACGTTCGTTATGGACCCGACGGGTGCTGAGTATTGGAACTTTGGTCCGCTATCCATTCCCATGGTTGCTTTCCAGGGCGGCGTATTCCCTGCAATCCTGACTGCCTGGTTTATGGCCAAGGTCGAAAAGATTGCCCAGAAGTACATCCCCGAGGTCGTTTCGTTCGTCTTTGTCCCGACCGTTACCCTGATTCTTGCTAACGTCGCCCTGTTCACCGTGTTCGGCCCGCTCGGCAACCTGATCGGTGACGTCCTCGCCGGCGTAATCGATATCCTGTACAACAGGATGGGCGTCTTTGGTGCCTTTGTCTTCGCCGCGTTCCTGCAGCCGCTCGTCGTTACCGGTACGCATCAGTTCATCCAGGGTATCGAGGCAAACCTTGTTGCCACGACTGGCTTCAACTACATCCAGGCCATCTGGTCGGTTTCCATCATCGCCCAGGGCGGCGGCGCCATCGGTATGTACCTCATTCACAAGAAGCACTCCAAAGAGCGCAACATCTGCATGTCGTCCTTTATCCCGACGCTGGTCGGAATCTCCGAGCCCGCTATCTTTGCTGCAAACATGCGCTATTCGATCATTCCGTTCATCTGCGCATGCATCGGTGCAGGCTGCGGCGGTGCCTTCGTCAAGCTCTTTGAGGTGCGCGCTATCGGTCAGGGTCTGACCGGCGTGCTTGGCCTGCTCATCGTCACGCCCGAGACCCTCGTGTGGTATGTGGCTGGCAATCTCATCGCCTTTATCGTGCCGATCGTCTTGATCTTTGCCTACAACAAGGCAAAGGGCGTGCCGACCACCGATGAAGAGGGCGCTGGCGCTGGCTTCGACGTTAGCTTCTAGTTGAGCCGTTCAGTGTAATCTGAGGATAAGTCCATTTGAGGAAGGGCGTTCGACTCGTGTGAGTCGAGCGTCCTTCCCCATAGACGAGAAAGTCAACGGCGATGTTAAATCAAAAAAACAAGGTGACACGCGCGGACTATGAGCAGTGGCGTGTCGGACAGGATGAGACGGCGGCTCGCATCGCGTCCGACCCCGATAGGCTTCTGTTCCATGTGGAGCCTGAGCTTGGCTGGCTCAACGACCCCAACGGTTTGGTTCAGATTGGTGATACGTATCACATCTATCATCAATACGATCCGTTCGATGCTGCGCATGGCGGTCCAGTGCTTTGGAACCATCTGACGACAAAGGATTTTGTGACGTACGAGAATCACGGCCCCGTGCTGTTCCCCGATTCCGATTTGGATTCGAGCGGAGCGTATTCTGGTTCTGCCTTTGTACGTGATGGCAAGATTCACTACTTCTATACCGGCAACGTCAAGCATTTTGACCGCGATGATTACGACTACGTGTTGACGGGCCGTGAGCAAAACCAGATTCATATGGTTGCCGAGAATCCCGACGAATTGGGCGAGAAGCGCATGGCTGTTGGACCAGTCGATTACCCCGACGATATCGGTACACACGTGCGCGACCCCAAGATCCTTGAGCACGATGGTATCTACTACATGGTTCTGGGCGCTCGTACGAAAGACGACCGTGGCTGCGTGCTTGTCTATACTTCGCGTGATTTAGGGGTCTGGAGCTATGCGACGCGCATTGAGCTGGGCGAGAAGTTTGGCTTTATGTGGGAGTGCCCTGATCTGTTTGAGCTTGATGGCGAGCTTATTCTCGTTTGCTGCCCGCAGGGTGTGCCTGCCGATGGTTGGCGTTACCGCAATCCGCATCAGTGCGTGTGGTTCCCCATCGAGGCCGATTGGGAGGCGCCGAGCTTTAAAATCGTCGGGCAGGGCATGCCCCCGATGGTCGATGCCGGTTTTGATTTCTATGCTCCGCAGTCCTTTGAGGATGCTGCAGGCCGGCGTTTGATGATCGGATGGTCGGGTTGCCCCGATGCGACGGCAGAAAACCCGACGGTGGCGCGCGGGTGGCAGTGCGCGTTGACGGTGCCGCGAGAGCTGAGCATGCGCGATGGTAAGCTCTGCCAGCAGCCGGCGCACGAGATTGAGAGGATGCGCGGCGACTGCGTTCGCGCGACAGGCGGTGAAACCGTTGAGGAGCCGGGCCGCCTGTTTGATCTTGTGGTTTCCTGTGAGGGCGCCCAGGTGATCGAGCTCGAAATCCGCAAGGGTGTCTTTGTGCGTTATACGGACGGGATGCTTACCCTCGATATGGGTGACGAAGGCTATGGGCGCGACCAGAGGTCGATTGAGCTCGGCGAGCTTCGCGACCTACGCGCGCTTTCGGACACTACGATGGTCGAGATTTTTGCAAATGGCGGCGAGGCGGCACTTACGAGCCGTACCTATTCGCCGGCGGTTCCGGCGATGGAGCTGCACGCCGAGGGTGCGGCATCGATGAATTTCTATCGCCTCGTGCATTAACCGTGCGTGGAGCACGATTGGATTTGCTGGACGGAATGTGTCGCAGTTGTCGCGGCCAACTACCGCTTACCGCATATAGTGACCGTTTGCGGAATAAGTAACACTCCTTAATAAACCGTGTAGAATCTCAGATAAGCACGGAGTTTTCCAGGGAGACGCTGTCCTTTGTTATGTGCAAAGGGCGGCGTCTCTTTGGCGCTTGGGGGTCGTTCTGTAGCAGGACGGCGGGCGTGTGTCACATATTAAAAAGCCAACGTCGAGATGGGTCGTGATAATAATGGGCAAGTACATAATCGTGGTTGAATCTGGTTCGGATGTGACGCCAGAGCTCTGCGAGCGCTACGGCATCGTGCGCGTGCCTATGCATGTCACGATTGGTGACGAGACCGTCGAGGACGGCTCGATCGATCCGCTCGAGATTTATTCGCGCTGCAACGAGTTTGGCGTGATGCCCAAGACCAGCGGCTGTGCGCCGGCAGATTTTGCGCATGTGTACGACCGCATCCATGCCGAGCAACCCGACGCGACCATTCTGCATCTTGCATATTCCGAGGCCACGACCTGCTCGCATCAATCATCGAAGATCGCCGCCAAGGGTCGCGACTACGTCTACTCCATGGACACGCGTTTTGTCTCGGTGGGCCAGTCGCTTGTTGTCGTCGAGACCGCCAAATACATCGAGGCTCACCCCGATGCCACCGTCGACGAGATCTTCGCCTTCGCGAACTCCGTCATGGACCGCGTGCTGCTGGGCTTTGTTCCTACCGATCTTGCCTTCCTTAAGGCGGGCGGTCGCTTGTCCAACGTCGCATTCCTTGGCGCACATCTGCTCAAGATTAAGCCCTGCATTGAGGTGACGGGCGGCAAGTTCGTGGCGACCAAGAAGTTCCGCGGCTCTATGCTCAAGTGCGCCCGCGCCTTTATTGACCACATGGTTGCGAAGGGCGAGATCGACTACTCGCACATTGGCCTGGCGTATTCGGTAGGCCTTTCCCAGGAGCTGCGCGACGACATGGAAGTCTATGCGCACGACCTGGGCTTTAAGGACATTACCTGGACTCAGGTCGGCGGCGTCATCTCGAGCCACTGCGGCCCGACCGCCTTCGGTGCGGTGCTCACGCTTAAAGCGTAAAGGCCGCAGGCGAGCGTTCTTCAGCCTGACATCTCGACGTAGACCCCAGCCATGGTGATGGGGGATAGATTAAAACGTGCCATTCTAGCCCGAGACGTTTAAACGCAAGCACATGGGCTAGAATGGCTCTGGCATTTTAATTGGTTGCATCCAAGGAGAGGCAAGGTAGCGCGAATGGCAGAAATGACGCTTGAGGGTGTGGACGCTCGTCCCGAGGACTCTGCGTTTGCCCTTGGCCGCGTGCATTCAATCGAGACGATGGGGACGGTCGACGGACCCGGCATCCGCTTCGTAGTGTTTGTCCAAGGCTGCCCCATGCGCTGTGCGTATTGCCACAACCCCGATACCTGGTCGGTTAACGGCGGCACGATGGTGACCGTCGAGCACCTTATGGACGAGTTCCAGAGTAACCATGAGTTTTACCGCAGCGGTGGTATTACGGTGTCCGGCGGCGAGCCGCTCCTGCAGCCTGAGTTTTTGGCCGACCTGTTCCACGCCATGCACAATAACCACGATGGTCGTGTGCACACCTGCTTGGATAGCTGCGGCTATGCGTTCGATCCCGCGCATCCCGAGAAGTTCGATGCCGTGCTCAACGAGACCGACATGGTACTGCTCGATATTAAGCATGCCGACCCGGTCGAGCATAAAAAGCTGACTGGGTGCGATCCCGCACGCATTCTGGCGTTTGGCGATGAGCTTGCACGTCGCAAGATCAAGGTCGTTATCCGCCACGTGGTGGTGCCGGGCATTACCGACACGGTGGAGGAGTGCGAGAAGCTCGGTCGCCTCATCGCTCCATGGCACAACGTGGTGGGCCTGGAAATGCTGCCGTATCACACGATGGGTGTCGTCAAGTACGAGCAACTGGGCATTCCCTATAAGCTCGAGGGCGTGCCCCAGATGGATACCGCGCGCATGCCCGAGTTGCGTAATGCCGTTATGACCGGCATGAAAAAGCGCCGCGCGGAGCTAAAAAACGCCATCGGCTAGCAAGTCTTTTGCTCCTCTACGATACCCGCGCTGCGGTGGTCTAGCGACTTCGTATTGCGCGGTTGAGTCAAAATGCTGGTACCATACCGTGGATAGCAGTTTTCACGGGTTTGGGGGATGGTATGCCTACCATCGCAATCATCGGTGCACTCGAAAAAGAGGTTGCGCAGATTAAAGAAGAACTGAACGGCGCTCGTGTGGCACAAGAGGCGGGCTTGACCGTTGTCAACGGCGAGCTCGACGGTTTGTCCGTTGTTGCTACGACCGCTGGCATGGGAACCGTAAACGCCGCGGCGGCAACGCAGCATCTCATCAGCAAATATGCCCCGCAGGCCGTTGTGTTTTCGGGCATTGCGGGTGGCCTAAACCCTAAGCTCCATATTAACGACGTGGTTATAGGCAAGTGCCTGCGCTATCTCGATACTGACACGGCGCTCATCGCCGAGTCGGCGCCGGGACTCGAGGAGTTTGTCTCGACGCCGGCGTTGGCTGATGTTGCCGCCGCCGTGCTTGCCGAGCATGGATTTGTGGATGCCTCGGCGGATGAGAATTCTGCGGAGAAGGACCCCAAGCAGTTCCTGTGTGGCACTATCGCCACGGGTGACCGCTTTGTTACGGGTGACGCCATGCGTAACGCTGCGATTGAGGCCACGCATGCCGATTGCGTCGAGATGGAGGGCGCGGCAATTGCGCACATCGCGGCCAAGAATGGTGTCGATTGCCTGGTGCTGCGCGCTATCAGCGATAATTGTGACGAGGCATATGACGCGTTTTGCGAGCGCGAGTTCGATCTGGATGAGTACGCTCGCACCGCGAGCGGCATCACGCTTGACATCGTTCGTCGTATCGCCGCCGCGCAATAGCACACCCGTTTTGTAAAAATCTACGACCAAGGAGTATCCATGGCCGATTCCATTAACTATCAGCTTGCCAAGTTTGTTGCCAGCTACGGCAAGGTTTCGCAGATCCCCGAGTCCACCTGTCCCGAGGTGAGCTTTGTGGGCCGCTCCAATGTGGGCAAGTCGTCTATCATGAACAAACTCTTTGGCCGCAAGAACCTGGTCAAGGTTTCGAGCACGCCGGGCAAGACGAGCAACATCAATTTCTTCGAGGCCGACGACGTGCACTTTGTGGACCTGCCGGGCTACGGTTTCGCCCGTCGTTCCAAGGCCGAGCGCGACCGCTGGGCCGAGCTTATCGGCGACTTCTTCGACTCAGAGCGCAGCTTTAACCTGGTTGTGTCGCTGGTGGACATTCGCCACGACCCCAGTAAACTCGACCATGACATGATCGACTACCTGCAGGGCAACGAGTTCAACTTTATCGTCTGCCTCACCAAGGCCGACAAGCTTAGCCGCACCCAGCAGGCCCGCCAGGCAGCAGCCATCAAAAAGCAGCTCAACGTTCCGGCCGAAAACGTGATCATCACAAGCTCCCAGACCGGTACCGGCATCGACGAACTCAAGCGCCGCATCGCCGAGGCCTGCCTCTAATAAGTGCCCCTATCAATAAAAGGCCATAATTTCAGCCCGGCGCCCTTTCAAAGCGTGGGTCCCTGTAGACATCGCTAGTCACGTTACCATAGGGCCACCCAGGGGCATCCCCTTAAAAGCATTCCGCAGCACGAGGCCCGCTTATCCGCAGCTCCGAAGGAGCAGGATAAGCGGGCCTCAAGTGCGAGGACGTTTTTAAGGGGATGCCCCTGGGTGGCCCGGACAGGCCGATCGGCGATGTCTACAGGTACTCGATTTGAGCGCCCTCGGTGTCGCACGTCAGAATGTGCGTGTCACACTTGGGGAACTGCTCGCGCAGCTTGACCTGCAGGAACTTCGCCACGATGGTGTCGTCAGTCACGGCCATGAGGGTCGAGCCGGAGCCACTGATCCAGATGGTCTTGGCGCCTCCGTTAAGGCAGGTGTCGCGCACGGCGTTGTAGTCGGGGATGAGGCGGCGGCGATAGGGCTCCTGGATGCGGTCGTCGTTGGCGGCGGCAATCAGGTCAAGGTCGCCGGTCTCCAAGCCGCGCGTCATGCCGGCGATGCGGCCCATTTGCCATACGGCGGTGGAGAGTGGAATCTCCTGTGGCACAACCTTGCGGGCCTCGCTCGTATGCACCTCGTAGGGCGGAATCACGGTAATAAAACGCAAGCGATCGCTCACCTCATAGCGCAGGCACTGGGGGAGCGAATCAGTCGGCGTAAAGGAGCAGACGGCGCCGCCCAGGATGGCGGGGGCGACGTTATCGGGATGGCCCTCGACCTCGGTGGCGATGCGGACGAGTTCGGCGCGGTCGACGGTGTGGCCTGTCAGCGCGGCGGCAGCCATGATGCCGGCGACGACGCAGGTGGAGCTGGAACCCAGGCCGCGGGCGACGGGCACGTCGGTCTGAATGTCGATGGCAACGGGAAAAGCCGGCTCGCCCCATGCGGCCAGCGCATCGACAAAGCTGACGTAAACCAGGTTGTTCTCGTTTTGGAACTCTTCGGGGCAGCCCGTGATGGTGAGCTTGTCGGCGCGCTCGAAGGTGAAGTGCGAGTAGAGGCTGACGGCCATGCCGAGGGTGTCGTAGCCGATGCCTAGGTTGGCGCTGGTTGCTGGGACGGTGATTTTGATCATGTGGGTCCTCCTTGGCGGGTCTGACCGTTTAGTTCGCTGCTCGGGCAGTCCTGGCTCGCTCGGAAAGCACATTAAGTGCTTTCCGGCTCGTGCGGAACTCGCGACGAACTAAACGGCCAGACCCGCTCGCATGCTCGTCATCATCCCGAAAGCTAAATAAAAAGAAGGTGCGCCGGCTTGCGCCGGCGCTTAATAAGGGGTTTAGTTGGTTGCCATCTTTTTTGCAGCCTGCTCTACGTAGCTGGCCATCTCATCGACGTCGCAGACGTCTTCGAAACGGACGGGTTTGGATTCGAGTTCGGCGAGCTGGGCTGGGGCGACCGTGTTGGTTGCCTGCTCGAGCACGCGCATGGCCTCAAAGTCGTCCTTGGGAACGTCGAGGCCCAGGGCGTCGCAGCAGGCGCGCGGGAACTTGTAGGGGCTGGCGGTCGAAAGCAGCACGCGGGCCTTGGCGCCCTCGGCGGGGGCGACCTTTTCAAAGACGTGATAGCCGCAAGCGGTGTGCGGGTCGATCACATAGCCGTTTGCATCCCAGCAGTTCTTGATAGCAGCGCGGACCTCGTCCTCGCTGGCCCAGCCGCAGCCAAACACACTCTGGATCTTGGCCAGCAGCTCGGCGGGCACCTCATAGCGACCAGTCTGTGCCAGCTGCTCCATAAGGCCGGCAACGAGTTCGCAGTCGCCATCGGACAGGAAGTACAGCATGCGCTCCAGGTTAGAGCTGATGAGGATGTCCATCGACGGCGAGATGGTCGTGAAGAACGGACGGTTGCGGTCGTAGACGCCGGTGGTCAGGAAGTCAGCGAGCACGTTGTTCTTGTCGCTCGCGACGATGAGCTTGGCGACGGGCAGACCCATGCACTTGGCATAGTAGCCGGCCAGGATATCGCCAAAGTTGCCGGTCGGTACGCAGAACTCCACGGAGTCGCCGGCCTCGATGGCGCCGGCGCGCAGCAGCTGCGCATAGGCGGCAAAGTAGTAGACGACCTGCGGCACCAGGCGGCCGACGTTGATGGAGTTGGCGCTCGAAAGCACCGTGCCGGCGGCCTCAAGACGCTCGGCAAGCTCCTTATCGGCAAAGATGCGCTTGACGGCACTCTGGGCGTCGTCGAAGTTGCCGCGGATGCCGCAGACGGCGACGTTATCGCCCTCCTGTGTGGACATCTGCAGATTCTGCACGCGGCTGACCTTGCCTTCGGGATAAAAGACGGTGATGCCCGTGCCCGGGGCGTCGGCAAAGCCAGCGAGTGCTGCCTTGCCCGTGTCGCCCGATGTGGCGGTGACAATCATAATGCGCTCGGCACCGCCGTCCTTGGCGGAAGTGCGGGCCATGAGGCGGGGGAGCATCTGCAAGGCGACGTCCTTGAAGGCGCTTGTGGGGCCGCCAAAGAGCTCCATCACATAGGTCTGAGGGGCGTCAGCGCCCGGCGCAGCGTCGAGTTTGACGAGCGGCGTAACCTCTTCACTCGCGAACGTGCCGCGGTATGCCTCGTCGACACACGCCGAAATTTCTTCGGTCGTGTAATCATTCAGTAACATTCCCAACACATCTTGAGCGATTTCAAAGTACGATTTAGCTGCAAGCGAGCTGATATCGACCTGCTGGGTGCCGAGCTCGTCCGAGACAAACAAACCCCCGTCGGGAGCGATGCCGGTACGGATTGCCACCTTACTTGAGCACGATAAAGTGCGTCCTCGTGTACTATGATAAGTTCCCATATAACACTGCTCCTCGGATGCCTTGGTCCCAATCGGTGAAACCATGGTATCAGAGCGCGCAAAATAGGTTCGCAGAGGCTTTTTAGAAAGGTAACCTCCAGCCCATGATTAAGATTGCCAAGTTTGGCGGCTCGTCGGTCGCCGACGCCGAACACTTCAAAAAGATCAAGGCCATCGTCGACGCCGACCCTGCCCGCCGTTTTGTGGTGGTTTCCGCCTGCGGCCGCCGCTTTAAGGGCGACACCAAGGTGACCGACCTGCTCTATCTGGTCAATGCGCACGTTAAGTACCACGTGTCGTGTGAGGAGCTGCTCGAGGACATCGGCCAGCGCTATTTTGATATCGCTGATGAGTTGGAGCTCACCTATCCCATCCGTGAGGAGTTCGCGGCCTTTGCCGAGCGCGCCCGCTCGGGCTGCTACTCCACCGAGGAGCTTGTGAGCCGTGGCGAGTACTTTACCGCTCGCCTGATGGCTGAGTACCTGGGCCTACCGTTCCTGGACGCCGCGACGGTTGTGGCGTTCCATCACGACGGTACGCTCAGCATGAATCGCACCTCCGAGCTGGTGCAGGAGTATGGCCAGCAGGGCGGCTTCGTTATGCCTGGCTTCTACGGCGCGACGCGCGAGGGCCAGATCAAGCTGCTCGATCGAGGCGGTGGCGATATCTCGGGCTCGATCTTGGCCAAGTGCCTGGGCGCCGACCTGTACGAGAACTGGACCGACGTCTCGGGCTTCTATTCTGCCGATCCGCGTATTGTTCCCGAGGCTCAGCCCATTGCGCGCGTTACCTACGAGGAGCTGCGCGAGCTTTCGTACATGGGCGCAAGCGTCCTGCACGAGGAGGCCGTGTTCCCCGTGCGCGAGGCGGGTATTCCGCTGGTCATCAAGAACACCAATGCGCCGCAGGACCCCGGTACCATCATTAGCGAGACGGCTGATGAGGGCGAGGCGGAGCCCATCATTACCGGCGTGACCGGCAAGCGCGGCTTTGTCGCCATCAACGTTGCCCGCGACCGCACCAAGCCCCGCGTTGGCTTTATGCGCCGTGCGCTTTCGGTGTTCGAACGCTATGACGTTTCCGTCGAGCACATGCCCACCGGTGTCGACCGTTTTGGCGCCGTGGTGCAGGAGCAGGACGTGCACGATTCGCTGTACTCGCTCGTTGGTGACATTCAGCAGGAGGTCGAGCCGCTCGAGATCGAGGTTGTCGAGGGTCTGGCGCTCATCGCGACCGTCGGCCGTAACCTGCGCGGTCGTGCAGGCATCTCGGGCCACCTGTTTGGCATGCTTGGCCAGGCCGGCGTGAGCGTGCGCATGATTTCGCAGAGCTGTGACGAGATCAATATCATTATCGGTGTCGAGGAGAAGGACTTCGACCTTGCGATTCGGACCATTTACCGTGCCTTCTCCGATGAGAACGGCATTGTGAAGGTCTCCGATCTGGAGGCTCCCGCGCCGGCCGATCCCACCCTGGCCGCGCTCAAAAAGTAGCGACTGCTCGGTAGATTTTTGGGTCATGTCTCAAAAATCTACGGCGGGGCGTTTCGTTTCGGTTTCGTTTCGACGGGGCGGGTTTCGTGTCCGCCCCGTTCTTGTATACACTGGCAACAATAATCAGCCTGCTCGGCGTGCGGGCAAAAGCCACAACCTTTAAAGGGGGAAGCATGAAACAGTACACGGTTGCTATTTTGGGCGCGACGGGAGCCGTGGGCACCCAGATGCTCGAGTGCCTCAACGAGCAGGAGTTCCCGGTCGGCAAGCTCAGGCTGTTGGCAAGCGCACGCTCCGCGGGCAAGACCGTTGAGTTCCGCGGCGAGCAAATCGTGATCGAAGAGGCTTGCCCCGAGGCCTTTGAGGGCTGCGACATTGTGCTTGGCGCCGCCGGCGACGACATCGCGAAGGAGCTGCTGCCCGAGGCCGTCAAGCGCGGCGCCGTCGTGGTCGACAACAGCCACGTCTTCCGCATGGATCCCGAGGTGCCGCTGGTTGTACCCGAGATCAATGCCGACGATATCAAGTGGCATCACGGCCTTATCGCCAACCCCAACTGCGCGACCATCATCGGCCTGGTTCCCACCTGGCCGCTGCATCAGCTCGCCGGCGTGAAGCGCATGATCGTCTCGACGTATCAGGCGGCTTCGGGTGCCGGCGCTCCCGGTATGGCCGAGCTCGAGGCTCAGCTGGCCGCCCTGGGCCGCGGTGAGGAGATTCCCGAGCCGCGCGCGTTTGCCGCCCAGCTGGCGAGCAACCTGATTCCGCAGATTGGCGGCGTCAAGGAGGAGGGCTTTACCTCCGAGGAGATGAAGCTGCAAAACGAGGGCCGCAAGATCATGCATCTGCCCGAGCTGCGCGTGAACTGCACCTGCGTGCGCGTGCCCGTGCTGCGCTCGCACTCCGAGAGCATTACGCTCGAGTTCGAGCGTGACATTACGGTTGACGAGGCCCGTGCTGCGCTGGCTGCCGCTCCCGGCGTCAAGCTGGTTGACGATATGGCTGCCGAAGATGCACACGATCGCTTCCCCATGCCGATGGATACGTCCGACCAGGACCTGATCTGGGTCGGTCGCGTGCGTCGCGACATCTCGAACCCCGAGGCCGCGCGCGGTATCACCTTCTGGTGCTGCGGCGACCAAATCCGTAAGGGCGCGGCAACCAACGCCGTCCAGATCGCTAAGCTGCTCTGCGAGTAGTGTGGCCTGTCCGGCGGGGGCCGGACTTAGTTTTCAGAACGTCCTCGACCATGTGTGGCGCCTTGTCCTGCTCCTTTGGAGCCGCGGACAAGGCGCCACACTGGTCTGCGGAGTGTTCTGAAAACTAAGCCCGGCCCCCGCCTGCGGTGACGCTGCTGTAGGCGGCCTGCGATGGGGCCGTTGTTGGTTGGGGTCGCTGGGCTGATGTGGGGGCACGTGGCCGTTGCGGGCCTTGGTCCCGGCGGCGGCCCCGGCGCTTCGCGCCTGCCGCCTTGGGTAACTTTGGGGTCGATTGAAGTTGCCTACACAATTCGCGGTATTATGGTGCGGAGTTTTGAAAGGAGCCGCTGGTGGTCACGACGACGTTTGCTTCGCCTTTGGGCGAAATCTTGCTTGCCGCTGATGGCCGCGGTCTGACGGGGCTTTGGTTTGAGGGACAGGAGCATTTTGGCTCCACGCTTCTCAAAGAAGATCCTGAACATGTTGAAGGCGCCGATGCAGTTTCTGGTGCTGGCGGCATGTCGTCGGTGAGTCCTGCAAATGGTGCGGCGTCTTCGGTGCTTGAGCGTTCCTGGGCTTGGCTGAATGCTTATTTTGCAGGGCAGGAACCTCGGTTTACGCCGCCGTTGCATATGATCGGTACGGCGTTTCAGCGTGAAGTTTGGTACGAGCTGCTTTCCATTCCGCGTGGCGAGGTCGCCACGTATGGCGAGATTGCCCAGCGTGTTGCTGCTCGACATCGTGTGCCGGGAAACGAGGATCCCGTTGTGTCTCCTCGTGCGGTGGGGGCTGCGGTCGCGCGTAATCCCATTTCGATTATTGTGCCGTGCCATCGCGTGGTTGCCGCCGACGGGTCGCTCAACGGATATGCCGGCGGCCTCGACCGTAAGGAGTGGCTGCTCCGGCTTGAGGGCGCGTACGAGGAGTAACGCTCGAACACTTTGCATAACTAGGACGCCGCGAAAGGACGAGTCGCTGTCTTTTCGCGGCTGGCATGCGTCCAGGCGCTCGGCGTCTGCGCCTTAAGTTTGGCTAAGCCATATCCTGCGTATTTGAAAACGCGCAGGTTGAGCAGCTAAGGCTGCGCTAAGGAGGCTGACGGTGCGCTATCATCGGCAGTATCGAAACTTGTATAGCCGTGCGCCAAAGGAGCAACCATGAAACTGATGCTTGCCGAGGACGAACCCGGCCTCTCCCGCGCCCTTACCGCGATTCTTCAACATAGCGACTACGAGGTCGACACCGCGCTCGACGGTCTGACGGCGCTCGAATATCTGCTCGCCAACGACTATGACGCCGCAATCCTGGACATCATGATGCCCGGCATGGATGGAATTGAGGTGCTCAAGCGCACACGTGCCGCCGGTAAGCGACTGCCCATCATCATGCTCACGGCAAAAAGCGAGGTGTCCGATAAGGTCGAGGGCCTGGATGCCGGTGCCAACGATTATCTGACCAAGCCGTTTGCCGCCAAGGAATTGCTCGCTCGCATTCGTGCCATGACGCGTGCCGCGACGGCAATTGACGCCACGACGCTCAGTGTGGGCAATATGCGCCTCGACACGGCATCGTGCACGCTTGTGGGTCCCTTGGGCGAGGAGCACCTGGCCAATCGTGAGTTTCAGCTTATGGAGCTCTTTATGCGCAACGCCGGCACGCGTATGCCCACCGAACGTCTGATGCTCGAGGTTTGGGGTGAGGATGCGCCCGAAGGCGCCAACGTAGTGTGGGTCTATATCTCGTACCTGCGCAAAAAGCTGACGGCGCTGGGTGCCAACGTGGCCATCCGCGCATCGCGCAATCAGGGATATTCGCTTGAGGTTGTCGAGGAGGGCGAATAAGCGTGAGCGCGAGCGCGTGGTGGAAGCGCATGGCGACAAAGCTCGGCATGGGAGCGGACTCGGGTAATCCGGGGCGCGTCGATGCTGCCAGTGCAATGGGACGTCGTCTGCGTCGCAAGTTCATCCTGGTTGCCATGGGTGCCGTGACCGTCGTGCTTACGCTCATCATTGCCGGCATCAACGTCGTCAACTACTCGCATATCTGCAAGATGGCCGATGCTCGCCTGGACTATATCTTGGCGGGCAAGAACGGCATTGATTGGACGGATGAGCCTAAGACCGACCCCGGCCAGGATGTGGGCGCCGGTAAGACCGCTGCCGGTGACAGGGTGGTCATGCGCACCGGGCACTTCGAAGGTATGACGGCGGAGTCTCCCTTCGACACGCGCTACTTTACGGTGTCGATTGCCGGTGGGCAGGTGACCGATGTCAACACGGCCCGCATTGCCGCGGTGGGTGCCAAGCGTGCTGCACGCATCGCTGCAGGACTATATTCCAAGGGTTGGACCTCGGGTTTTTCTGGCAATTATCGCTATACGACTGACGTTCAAGACGATGAGACCACCTATGTGTTCGTGGACTGCTCGCGCGAGCTTGCAAGCTTTCATTCGTTTTTGAGCGCGAGCGTGGCGATCAGTTGCATTGGCTGGCTGGCGGTGCTGGCAATTGTGGCGGGTGCCTCGGGCGCGGTGATTCGACCGATGGCCGAGAGCTACAGCAAGCAAAAGCGCTTTATTACCGATGCGAGCCACGAGATCAAGACGCCGCTGGCTGTAATTGACGCCGCCAATGAGGTGCAAGAGATCGAGAGCGGCGAGAGTGAGTGGACGCAGAGCATTCACGAGCAGGTCGCGCGGCTGACGGCGCTCACGGAGCGTCTGGTGTTTTTGGCTCGCATGGACGAGGGTTCGGCGGGCTTTACCATGATATCGATCGATCTTTCGGAGGCAGTGGACAAGGCGGCGTCGCCGTTTGAGTCGGTGGCGGTTTCGCGTGGCAAGCGTCTGTCGACGTCGATTGCGAGTGGCGTGCGGGCCCATGCCGATGCTGCAGCGGTGGCGCAGGTGGTTGAGCTGCTGCTGGATAACGCCACGCGCTATGCGAGTGAGGGCAGTGTAATTGAGTTGAGTCTGCGTGCCGTCTCACGCGGTGCAGGCAAAGGTTCGGCCGAGCTTGTCGTTTCGAACGCCGTGGACGAGCTGCCCGAAGGCGACCTAGATCGATTGTTCGACCGCTTCTATCGTGCGGACGTGTCGCGCAGCTCCAAGACGGGCGGCTCGGGCGTGGGCCTATCCGTGGTGCGTGCCATCGCCGAAGCCCATGGTGGGAGCGCTTCTGTCTGCGGCCACGGCAACCAGATCACCTTCACCGTCCGCCTCTAAAACCTGCCAAAATGAACCTGTCCCTTTTTGGTCGGTGCGAAATGGGTAATACTAAAGAGTTATCCGACCAGATGGGAATTAATCGATGGCCTATATCGAATTCAAAGACGTCATCAAGGCATACGGCGAGGGCGACGCCCGCATTCACGCACTCGACGGCGCGAGTTTTACGGTCGAGCGTGGCGAGCTCGCCATCATTCTGGGTGCTTCGGGTGCCGGGAAGACCACGGCGCTCAATATCCTGGGCGGCATGGATACGGTAACCTCTGGCACCGTGACGGTGGACGGGCGCGACGTGAGCTCCTCCAACGAGGCGCAGCTCGTGGAATACCGCCGCGCCGACGTCGGCTTTGTTTTCCAGTTCTACAATCTGGTCCCCAACCTGACGGCGCTCGAAAACGTCGAGCTCGCAGCTCAGATCTGCCCCGATTCGCTCGATGCCGAACAGACGCTTCGCCAGGTTGGTCTGGGCGAGCGCCTGGGCAATTTTCCGGCACAGCTTTCGGGCGGCGAGCAGCAGCGCGTGTCCATCGCCCGCGCACTGGCCAAGAATCCCAAGCTGCTTCTGTGCGACGAGCCCACGGGCGCACTCGACTACAAAACCGGCAAGCAGATTTTGCAGTTGCTGCAGGACACCTGCCGCAAGCAGGGCATTACGGTCATCATTATCACTCACAACTCCGCGCTGGCGCCCATGGCCGATCGCTTGATTCGCTTTAAGAACGGCCGCGTGGAGAGCGAGACGGTCCAGCAAAATCCCGTGCCGATCGAGACGATCGAGTGGTAGCGCCCATGGATCAGGACCGCCAAAACAGCCAACGCCGCGACGCGCAGAACACGGAGCGCGCGCAGGATTTTACGACCTATCGCACCGCCCAAAGCTCAAACGACATGGTGCCGACGGTTTTCCGCCGTGGCATCTACCGCACGGTTCGCGGCAGCCTCAAACGCTTCTTGTCTATCGTCGTGATCACCGCGCTCGGCGTGAGCGTGATGTGCGGTCTTAAGGCGGGTTGCGAGGACCTGCGCGATTCGGTCGATGCTTACTTTGACCAGCAGAATGTCTATGACATTAACGTGCAGTCGACCTATGGCCTTACGCGCGACGATCTTGCAGCCATTCAAGAGGTCGACGGCGTCGAGACGGCCGAGGGCATCTACACCGAGACCGCCTACACCGCCGTGGGTACAACGCGCGAGCGCGTGGTCGTGCAGAGTCTTTCCAAGGAGAATATCGATCAACCGGTGCTGGTGAGCGGCGATTTGCCCGAGAGCGCCGGTGAGGTCGCGGTGACTTCGAAGTTCTTGAAGGCTTCGGGCAAGAAAATCGGCGATACGGTGAGTTTTGCCGCCAATGACGCGAGCTCGTCGAACCAAAGCGCCAAGGACCAGTTTGCCGCGGGCGATTACACCATTACGGCCGAGGTTCTCGATCCCACCGACGTGAGCTCCGACTCGACGGTCAACGCCTTTCGCGCTGCTTCGGCGGCGGACTATAAGTTCTATGTGAGCGAGGATGCCGCGACATCTTCTTCCTACTCCGCTGTCCACGTGATCGTTGAAGGAGCCAAGAGCCTCAACTCCTATTCGAATGCCTACACGGCAAAGATCAATGAGGTCAAGGGCAATATCGAGAAGATCCGCGAGGAGCGTGAGAAGGCGCGCGCTCAGGAGCTGACGGTCGACACGCCGGCAAGCTTGGATGCGGCCGAGCGCCAGACGAATATGCTCTTTGGGATTGAACAGGGCAACATTGACCGTATGGCCGAGGGCAGCGACGAGCGTGCGCAGGCACAAGCCGACCTGGACCAGCGCCGTGCCGCCGCCGACCAGCAGTTTGCCGATGCCCGCGCCGACCTCTCTGACCTGGGAGAATGCACCTGGTACATCCAAGACCGCGGCAATATCGCAAGCTACTCGAGCGTCGAGAGCGATAGCTCGTCAATTGAGGCCATCGCCACGGTGTTCCCGTTCATCTTCTTTATCGTCGCCGTGCTCATCAGCCTCACCACCGCCACACGTATGGTCGAGGAGGAGCGCACGCTTATCGGCCTGTACAAGGCGCTCGGCTATTCACGCGGGCGTATCCTGTCCAAATATGTGGACTACTCGCTGTGGGCGTGTCTGATTGGCGGCGTACTCGGTAACATCATCGGATTTGTGGGCCTGCCGCTGTTCTTGTTTACGGTGTTCGACGACATGTACTCACTGCCCCAGATGCTGCTTTCGTACGACATCGTGTCGTCGATCGTGTCGGTGGCGCTGTTTGCCGTGGGCGTGGTGGGCGCCACGATTATCGCCTGCCGCCACGAGATGGCCGAGACCCCAGCCTCGCTCATGCGCCCCAAGGCCCCGCGCGCCGGCTCGCGTATCTTGCTCGAGCGTATCAGCTTTATCTGGCGCCGCATGGGCTTTTTGAATAAGGTGGCAGCGCGTAACCTGTTCCGCTACAAAAAGCGTGCCTTTATGACCATCTTTGGCATCGCGGGTTGTACCGCGCTTGTGATCTGCGGTATGGGCATTCGCGACACGTCGGTCGCGCTTTCGCCCAAGCAGTACGGACATATCACGCGTTATGACCTGCTGGCGGTCGCCAACCCCGATGACTTTACGCAGGCGTGCGCGGCGCTCGATGGGCGCAGCGCGGCCAATGATTCCAACGTGACCGTGACTTCGACGCTGCCGATTATGACCGACAACGTCACCTTTACATTCGGCGGAAAGAGCGAGACCGTGCAGCTGATCGTGGTGCCCGATGACCGCACGAACGATCTGGACAACTATGTTCGCCTTGAGGATGAGTCCAAAGAACCGCTCACCCTGCGTGACGGGGATGTGTATTTGAGCAAGAGCTCTCAGCTGGTGCTGGGGATCAAACCGGGTGATACGGCGCACGTCCAGGATTCGTCGCTCAATGTTGCCAAGGTTAAAATCAGCGACATTTCGCTCAACTATCTGGGCAACACGCTTTACATGACGCAGGGCACCTATGAGCGCGCGTTTGGCCGAAGCGCACGCCTTAACGGCATCCTTGCGCTGCTTAAGGGTTCGTCGACCGATCAGATTGCGTTTACCAACCGTCTTAAGAGCGATGGGTGGATTACGCTGTCGAGTACCGCCGAGCATTGGGAAAACTATGAGGCAAACTTTACGATTATCAATTCGGTCGTGGTGCTTGTGACCTTTATGGCGGCGTGCCTATCGTTTGTGGTGGTGTTTACGCTGTCTAATACGAATATTTCGGAGCGCGAACGCGAGCTAGCGACCATCAAGGTACTGGGCTTTCGCCGTGGCGAGGTGCACCATTACGTCAACAAGGAGACGTTGATTCTTACGGCGATTGGAGCCGCACTGGGCGTACCGCTGGGCGGCTTGCTGGCCGAGAGCTTTACCTACATTTTGCAGATGCCGTCGCTGTACTTTGACGTTGAGGTCGAGCCGCTGAGCTACGTGCTATCCGTGCTGCTGGCCTTTGCCTTTACGTTTATCGTCAACCTCGCTACCAATCGCACCCTCAATAAGATCGACATGGTCGGCGCCCTCAAGAGCGCCGAGTAACCTGCCAAAAAGGGACAGGTTCATTTTGGCAGGTTTTATCTGGGCAAACGCCGGACAACCATTGTCGCTGCCACAATGACAGGATAGGGAACAAGGGCATTTTCCGGGTAGCCGGGTTCGTTACCATTCGTCCCATTCATCAGCATTTTCCTCCAGATATTTTCTTAATTTCTCAAAAGAGTGTTAGCGCCGGGCGATTTTAGCCGCTAATAGTCAAACTATTTTGACCAATCCCGGTCACCGAATAATGGCCACCGTGCCTCCCCGCCGCCACTACGCTGGTGGTGCCAACACGCCGGCGTTAGGAGGACCATTGAGGTGAACGAGAGACACGATGACCTACAGGAAATTATAGACGCGGCGCTCCGGGAGATGGCCGCGGAGGAGGGCGACGGGTTCGACCCGCAGACATGCAACCTCGCTGAGTTCTGCAGGAGGACGGGGCTCACCCGCTCCCGCGCGAGGACGGTCAGGGCCCACGGGTTCAGGGCCCTGCCCCACGGGAACAGCGGGAGGAGGACCGCGTCGGGCGTGCTCGCCGGCCACACCGGCCTGGTGGACGACCTCCTGCGGAAGGGCGTCATCAACTCGCAGGTGATATTCGAGCGGCTGCTCGGCCAGGGCTACGCCGGCGGCCTCACAACGGTGAAGACCTATATCGCCGCGCACCGGGACCTCGTGCCCGCGAAGAGGCGGCAGGCGGCCCCGCAGGGCTGCCGCGGGCAGCGCTTCAGGACGGCGCCCGGAGAGGCCTACCAGATGGACTGGGGCTTCGTCGCGGTCGAGCGCCCCGGCGGGGAGCGGGCGCGGATCGCCTGCTTCGCCATGGTCTGCCACCATTGCGGGAGCGCCCACGTCGAGTTCTTCCCGAACGCGCGCCAGGAGAACCTCCTCATCGGGATGCTGCACGCGTTCTCGGCGCTGGGCGTGCCCGCGACCGTGCTCACCGACAACATGAAGAGCGTGGTCGTCCGCCGCGATGCCGACGGCCGGCCCGTCTGGCAGGCCGACTACGCCGAGTTCATGGGCGTCGTCGGCTTCCGCACCAGGCTGTGCAGGCCGCGCCACCCCTATACGAAGGGCAAGGTGGAGAGGCTCGTCCGCTTCGTGAAGGGGAACTTCCTCGCGGGAAGGTCCTTCACCGACCTTGACGCCCTCAACCGGGAGGCCGCCCTCTGGTGCGCCGAGCAGGGAGGCCGCTGGCGGCGCGCGGCGGCATGCGTCCCGATGCGCGAGCACGAGGCGGCGTGCTCGGCGAACACCAGGCCGCTCGAGGTCACGGCCGAGGTCGAGCGGTACCTGTGCCCGCGCCGGAAGATCTCCTTCGATGGCTTCGTGAGCTTCGAGGGGCACCGCTACGGCGTGCCCTACTGGTACGCCCGCCGCGAGTGCAGGGTGAGCCGGGAGGGGCGCGTGGTGCACATATACAGCGACGACCTCTCCCGCGAGCTCGTCGCCCACGCTGTCGGCGCCGGCGCCGACAGCTGGTGCGAGGGGCAGTGGGAGACATCGCCGGCGCAGCCCGAGGAGCTGCCGACCCAGCCGGTCGGGACCGTGGTCGAGCAGATCGCCCCGCCCCGGGCGAAGCCCGGTTTCGAGAGGTTCGACTTCGGGAGGGCCGAATGATGGCGGGCGCGGGGGCGAGCCCCTACGAGCTCGCGAGCGACGCCGCGTCGAGGCTCGGGATCGCCGTCGGGGCGGAGGAGCTCGCGACCCTCGCCTCGGACCTCGACCTCGGCGACGGGGAGATGGCCGCCGTGGCAGCCACCTTCTCCTACCTCGCGGAGAAGAGGAGGCTCGCC
>NZ_WWSL01000031.1:0-36820 GCF_009875845.1 Collinsella sp. BIOML-A6 | reverse complement strand
GGGGCTAGTTCCGCGTTGCGCTAGCTGCGGAAACGCGGGGGCCGTTCAAGCTGTTGCGTTGAGATTGAAAATCAACCCCACCAAGGTGAGGCCATTATCCAGGGGGTGGGCGATACAGGTGTAAGATATGCGACAGATTAGTGAGTGCTGTCTTTTCCTTGAGGAGGGCGATACGTATGGACCTTCGCATCAAGAAAACCTATCGGGCCCTGTTCGAGGCCTTTACTGAGCTGCTCGAAGAGCATCGGTTTGAGGATGTGACGGTTGCCATGCTGTGCGACCGCGCTATGATTCGTCGGACGACGTTCTACAAGCACTTCCGCGACAAAAACGATTACTTTGCCTTCTATATCGATGAACTTATGTCGGGCCTGCCGCAAAAGCGGGCCGATGCGGATGGCGCGGAGGGCGCCGAGGACGTGCGCGCGCTTCGCCACGAAGTGTTCGCCGATGCCATGGATCTGGTTCTGGCGCATGAGCAGCTCATGGATAACATTCTGGCGAGCAGTATGTCGGGTATGCTGACCAGCATGATTTGCGACCGCATCGCGCGCTCTATACGCGGGCGCGTGATGAGCGCGCTTGACGAGGACGCGCTCGCGCCCGTATCGCTCGAGACGACGTCTGAGTTTGTCGCCGGCGGCATTATTCGGCTCTTTACCATGTGGTGGGAATCGGGTCACGATCTCGAGCGTCGATCCGAGATGGCCGACGTGGTTGATGCTCTGTTTGAGCGGACCATGACGCCGGTGAGTCACTAGGAGTGGCGGAGAGAGGGGGATTCGAACCCCCGGAACGCTCTCGCGCTCAACGGTTTTCAAGACCGCCGCATTCAACCGCTCTGCCATCTCTCCGTGAGTCGTAATGATAGCATCGTTTTGGATTTGCAACAGGGAAGGCGAACGATGACGAGCACCGGAATCGATGAGAAGTTCATGCGCGAGGCGCTGGCGGAGGCGCGCGCCGCCGCTGCGGTGGGCGAGGTACCGATTGGTGCCGTGGTAGTGCGCGCGGGCGAGATTCTCGCGAGGGCGCATAATCGCCGCGAGCTCGACCAGGACCCTTCGGCGCATGCCGAGTTTGCGGCCCTATGCGCCGCCGCGCAGTCACTCGGTCGCTGGCGCCTTTCCGATTGCACGGTCTACGTGACGCTCGAGCCCTGTTGCATGTGCGCGGGGCTTATGGTTAACGCGCGCGTGGGGCGCTGCGTGTACGGCGCGGCCGATGCCAAGGCGGGTGCGCTGGGCTCGCTGTATGACCTCAATGCCGATTCGCGCCTGAATCATCGGTTTAATGTGACCTCCGGCGTGCTGGCAGGCGAGTGTCGCGAGGTACTGAGCAGCTATTTTGCTGGTTTGCGCGGTGCGGATGGCGTCACTTGCGGCCGCGGACTCGCACTTGACGCGCACGCCGCTCATGCCGAGGCGCTCGCGTGTGTCGAAGATACTGCCGTTGAGGCGGTCGATTTTGGTGCCGCGTGCCGCCGGCCCCGCCGTGTGCTGCTGGCGATTGATTCCTTTAAGGGCAGCGTTTCGAGCTCGCAGGCGGAGGCGGCGGTTGCCGAAGGTGTGCGCCGTGTGTGGCCCGATGCTCGGATAAGCGCGCTGCCGCTGGCGGACGGCGGCGAGGGAACGCTCGACGCCATCGCCGCGCGCGCCGGCGTGCTCTCGATCTGCGAGGTTGCAGGCCCCTTGGGCGACCGCGTGTCTGCCCGGATGCTGGTGGATGGCGAGTACGAGTCGGCTGGAATTGAGATGGCCGAGGCGGCGGGTATTGGGTATTCGCCCTGCACGGAGTCGGCGGCGTTGGCGGCCACAACCTATGGCGTGGGCGAGCTCATGCTTCGCGCGGTTCGCACGGGCGCAAAGACACTCTATATTGGTCTGGGCGGCAGTGCCACCAACGACGGTGGCGCCGGTATGCTGCAGGCGCTGGGCGCCCACCTTGTCGATGAGTGTGACTGCAATATCGCCCCCGGTCTCGCGGGCCTTGAACACGTGGCGAGTATCGATTTGGTACCGGCGCTTCGGGTACTGGGCGGCGCACACATCATCGTGCTGTCCGATGTCGAGAATCCGCTCGTGGGGCGTCGCGGGGCACTGGCGGTGTTTGGCGGGCAAAAAGGCCTGCCGACAGACGATGTCGAAGCGCTGGGCAGGTGCGATGGCTGGATGGTCGGTTATGGTCGCCTGCTCGATACGGCGATTGCCGAGGCACGGGCTCAGGGGTTACTGCGCGTGCCCGAGGGCGCGCGGACGTTTGGCTCGGTGCTCGGCGTACCCGGCGCCGGTGCCGCTGGCGGTCTGGGCGCCGCGCTGCTGGCGCTCGGTGCAGAGCTGCGCTCGGGCGTGGAGACGGTGCTTGATCTGATTAGGTTTGACGAGCACGTGCGCGATGTCGACCTGGTCATAACGGGCGAGGGCAATATGGACGAGCAATCCGCTGCCGGCAAGGCGCCGGTGGGCGTGGCCCGCCGTGCCAAGCGCTATGGCAAGCCGGTTGTTGCCGTCGTGGGCGGTCGTGCCGACAACCTGGACGCGGTGTATGGGCGGGGCATCGACCTGGTTTTGCCGGTCTGCCGCAAGCCCATGGGTCTTGAGCTGGCGCTCGATCCCCAGGAAGCCACAACCAACCTCATCTGCGCCGGTGAAGCCACCGCCCAAGCCTACGACCTTGGCCGCATCTAAAATCCATCCCCTCGATAAGTTGCGGTGAAATAGTTCCTGTTTGGCGGCTCAGACAGCAAAAACAGGAACTATTCCACCGCAACTTCGAGAATGGCTATCCGAGGCTGGCCGTCTTGGACCTTGGGTCGGACCGTCCGCCACGAAATGCGGCCATCTACTACGTTTAACCGAGTACCCTCGATCATCCCGAATTTTGCGAAATTAAAACTGCAGGTAGAAAGCTTGCCGGTTTTCGAAAAATCACGCTATGGTTGACCTCTGTGACCAAAACGTAGTAGATAGGCCCTTTTCGTGGCACAGCACCAGATCAGTCTATTTAGGACGGGGCTTTCTTGACTACTTTCGCCACTCTGATGCCCCACCAGTCAAAAAGCAGTCAAAAAAGCCCCGTCCCAAATTAGCTACCTTGCCCTGCTGGGCGGGAGCGGGTAAGATATATCGAGCGCCTAGCGCGTTCGATGGGTTCGGATGACGACATGTTCCGAATCTGGTCAGGTCCGGAAGGAAGCAGCCATAAGGAGCCTCTGTCGGGCATCCGAATCCATCGAGCGCACGGGCTTTCTTTTTTGCGCGGTTTTACCAAACCGCGCAATGCTCGACGCTGCGCGCCACCCAGAGCGACAATTTGTCATTCAAAAGGCAAGGCATGACCAGAAGGTCTATGCCTTGCCTTTTTCATGCCAACTTGTTCGCTCTGGGTGGCGTTCGCTGACCGCGCCTAAACATAGGCGGTTTCTACCGCCATCCAAGATTCTTCTGTAACGAGTTGCTTACGCATCTCCAGGGTTCTCCGTACTATCATGAATCAGATTGAAGAGAGATGATGATAGGGAGCGCCTTTTTATGATTGAGCTGCTCAGGCGTTTTGGTGGTAAGTATCGCCGGTATATGGTGATTGGCCCTGCGTGTAAGCTGATCGAAGTGATCTTCGACCTGCTTACGCCGCTGGTGATTGCCCAGATGATCGATAAAGGTATCGGTGCGCACGACGTGAGTGCCGTCGTCCACTATGGCATGGTGCTCGCCGCCATGGCCGTTATCGGCATCTCGTTTACGCTCGTCTGCCAAAAGATGGCGGCGCTGACCTCGCAGGGCATGGGCACCGATATCCGTGGCGCACTCTACCAGCACATCAATAAGCTGAGCTATGCTGAGCTCGATCGCTTTGGCACGCCGTCGCTCATCACGCGCATTACCAACGACGTCAACCAGGTGCAGCTTGCCGTGGCGCTGGGCGTGCGTATGCTCATCCGCTGGCCTTTCCTGGCGGTGGGCTCCATGGTCGCGGCCCTTGCCATCGACCTTAAGCTCGGCATGATCTTTTTGATTTGCACGCCCGCCATCGGCCTGGTGTTTTGGTTTGTCATGGCGCGCTGCGTCCCGTACTACAAACAGCTGCAGGCAAAGCTCGATCGCATCGCGCTTATCTGCCGCGAGGGACTTTCGGGCGCCCGCGTGGTCCGGGCGTTTGTGCGCGAGGACCACGAGCGCGAGCGCTTTGCCCAAGCCGCCGATGACCAGGCCAATACTGCCATTGCGGTGGGCAAGCTCTCGTCGATTCTCAACCCCGTCACGTTTTTGGTGATGAACCTGGGCGTGTGCGCCATCCTGTGGGTGGGTGGCGTCCAGGTCAACGTGGGCGAGCTCACGCAGGGCCAGGTCATGGCGTTCGTCAACTACATGACGCAGACCCTGACCTCCATCGTGTATGTCGCCAACCTGGTCGTGGTCTTTACCAAGGCGAGCGCCAGTGCGTCGCGTCTCAACGAGGTGCTCAATTGCGTGCCGAGCATTACCGACGAGGGCAACCGGCCGGTTGCGCTGCCCGAGCCGACCGCGATGGGCAACGCTGTTCCGGTCCCAGCGCTGAGCTTGAGCCATGCGAGCTTCTCCTTTGGCGCGGGCGCCGCCAACGCCGTCAATGACGTGACCCTGGAGCTGCCGCTGGGCAAAACGCTCGGCATTATCGGCGGCACGGGCAGCGGTAAGTCGACGCTTATCTCGCTTATCCCGCGCCTGTACGACACGGGCGCCGGCAGCGTGAGCGTAATGGGTGCCGACGTGCGCGCTTGGCCGCTCGATCAGCTGCGCCATGTGGTCGCGACTGTTCCACAGCGCGCGTCGCTCGTGAGCGGCACCATCCGCAGCAACCTGACCTGGCGTGACGAGTCGGCGACCGACGAGGAGCTCTGGGCGGCGCTCGATATGGCGCAAGCGAGCGAGTTCGTGCGCAACAAGCCGCAGGGGCTCGACGCCCCGGTCGAGGCGGAAGGCAAGAACTTCAGTGGCGGTCAGCGCCAGCGCCTGACCATTGCGCGTGCCCTGGTGGGCTCGCCGCAGATTCTGATTATGGATGACTCCGCCTCGGCGCTCGACTTTAAGACCGACGCGGCGCTTCGCCACGCCATCCGCGAGCGCAGCGTACGCGGTGCCGCCGCGGGCGGGATCCCGCTGACCACGGTGATCGTGAGCCAGCGCGTCTCGACCGTGCGCGATGCCGACATGATCTGCGTGCTCGACCACGGCTCGGTCGCGGGCCTGGGTACGCACGACGAGCTGTACGCAAGCTGCCAACTCTATCGCGAGATTTGCCAGTCGCAGCTTCGTCGCGAGGAGCTCGAGGGTCAGCAGGGGAGCGTGATGCCCGTGTCCGTCCCAAGTCCCGCGTCCGCCCCGGCTGCCCCGGCATCCACTTGCGCAAGGGAGGGCTGCTAAATGAATCCGTATACTTCTTCCGGTTCGGTCGCCACGATGACGGCCAACGTGTCCGGCAGCGATAGCCTCAGCGACTTGGGTGACGGCCCGCGTCAGCCCGGCGACCCCGAGCGCTACCCCGTGAGCGTGGTAACTCGCCGCCTACTGGGCTACGTCCGTCCGCACCGCATCTCGTTTGCGGCGTCGTTTGTGAGCGCCGCCATCTCGGTGATCTTGCAGCTCTACACGCCCATCCTCATTGGCGAGGGCATCGACCTCATCGTCGCGGCGGGTCAGGTGGACTTCGACGCCTTGCTGCCGCTTGTTACCAAACTCGCCCTCGTCGTGGTGGGGGCCGCGGCCTTCCAGTGGCTGCAAGGCTATTGCGTCAACCGCCTGTCCTACGAGACGGTGCGCGACATGCGCGTGGAGGCAAGCGACAAGCTCAGCCGTATGCCGCTCAGCTTTATCGACGGCCATGCCCACGGCGACCTCATGAGCCGTGTGGTCAACGACGTCGATCAGGTGGGTGACGGCCTGCTGCAGGGCTTTACGCAGCTCTTTACCGGCGTCATTACCATCGTTGGCACGCTCGCATTTATGCTCTCCATCAACCTGACCATGACGCTTGTGGTGGTGCTCGTCACGCCGCTTTCCATCTTTGCGGCCGGTGCCATCGCCAAGCTTTCCAATAAGAGCTTCACTGCTCAACAGTGCATCCAGGGCCAACTCGGCGGTCATATCGAGGAGTATGTGGGTGAGCAAAAGCTCGTGGACGCCTTCGCCTACGGCCCGCACGCTCAACAGCGCTTCGATGTCCTCAACGCCGAGCTCTATACGGCGGGCGAGCGCGCGCAGTTTATGGGTTCGCTTTCTAACCCCGGCACGCGCTTTATCAATAACATCATCTACGCCGTGGTCGCCGTGATCGGCTGCGCGGGCGTGATCACAGGCGTGCCCGCGGCGCTCACGGTGGGCGGCGTGCAGATCTTCCTGTCCTATGCCAACCAGTACACTAAGCCGTTCAACGAGGTCACGAACGTCATCACGCAGATCCAGACCGCGTACGCCTCGGCGCGCCGCATGTTCGCGTTGCTCGATGCGCGCGAACAGGATCCCGACGCTGTGGATGCCATTGAGCTCGCCGCCCCGAAGGGCGAGGTTTCGTTTGAGCATGTGGACTTTAGCTACGTTCCCGACCGCAAGCTGCTGCAGGACATCTGCATCGAGGCTAAGCCCGGCATGCGCTTTGCCCTGGTCGGTCCTACGGGCTGCGGCAAGACAACACTCATCAACTTACTGCTGCGGTTTTACGATATCGATGCCGGACGCATCATGGTCGATGGCCGGTCTTCCCGTGACTACACGCGCGCAAGCCTGCGCCGCGCCTTTGGCATGGTGTTGCAGGATACGTGGCTGTTCGAGGGCACGGTGGCGGAAAACATCGCTTACGGCTGTCCCGACGCCACGCGCGAGCAGGTTATCGAAGCTGCCAAGCGCGCGCACGCACACAAATTTATCGTGCAGCTGCCAGGCGGCTACGATACGGTAATCGGCGAGGACGGCGGCACGTTTAGCCAAGGTCAAAAACAACTGCTGTGCATCGCGCGCGTCATGCTCACCGACCCGGCTGTCTTGCTGCTGGACGAGGCGACTTCGAGCATCGATACCCGCACCGAGCTGCAGGTGCAGGCGGCATTCGATGAGCTCATGGCTGGCCGCACGAGCTTTGTCGTGGCACACCGCCTGTCGACGATTTGCAACGCCGATTGCATCCTGGTGATGCGCGACGGCGAGATTGTCGAGCGCGGCACGCACGATGAGCTGCTCGCGGCAGGCGGCTTTTACGCCGAACTCTACTGCAGCCAATTCGCCCAGTAAGCACGGCCGTGGGGCATGTAACACAGCGCTAGGGCGCGAGTGTGTCAACGGGGGCAACGATAATGCCCTCGGGCGTTGTATGGGCCGGCATGCCGAACCCGATGACGATGAGCTTGGCCGCGGGTGGTCTCTCGCCACGCTCGACAAGTTTGCGCTCGAGTCGAAGCAGGTTTGCAGATGCCTCGGGGATCTGTGGACTTCCGAGTTTTACTTCCACGGCAATCCAAGTTCCATCGCGCCTGTGTATAACGGCATCGACCTCGAGATCGTCGGCGTCATGGTAGTGGGACACCGATGAGTCATTTGCGGCTGCATAGACCTTAAGGTCGTGCAGGACGAGGGATTCGAAGAGCAGTCCCAGCGTCTTCGGGTCGGATGCCAATGACTCCGGACTTGCTCCGAGCAGTGCGACGGCAAGCGAAGGGTCGGCGAGGTGCCTTTTCGCACCTTGCCGCAGCTTTACCGGAGACCTGAGCGCCGGATGCCAAGCCGGGATATCATCGATGATGTGTATCCTGCGCAAGGAATCCGTATAGCGCCGCAGCGTACTTCTCGATACACCACCGCCGAGGTCTTTCTCAAGAGACTTTTCGCCGGCAAGAGTGGATTCGTTGCGCGCAAGCGAAGACAGAAGAGCCCTGACTTTCTCCGGGTCACGCTTCACGCCGTCAACCCTCGAAACATCCGATTCGCAGACACCGTCGATATAGGCAGCGGAAATACGCATTGCATCGGCAGTTGTCTTGCCAACCGCCTGAGGCCAACCACCACGACATAGCAAATCGGCGATATCGGCGATGCCGTTGATGGATCCAAGTGCCGCTTTGATGGGGCATCCGTTAAGCAGCGATTCGAGCGAGGCCGCCCCTGAGGAAACCCCGAGTTCGGCCAGAGTCATTGTTTCCATGCGCAAGCGTGATATGCGCCCGATGCCGCTGTGCATCGGTTGGTCGGCGTCGTTCGGCGTCGCTGATCCCGTAAGCAGAAACTGCCCAGGTTCACCTATTCTGCGGTCGCATTCGAAACGTATTGCGTCCCACAGTTTTGGCTCTTCCTGCCACTCATCGATGAGTCTCGGCGTTGCGCCGGCTATTGCTTGAGCTGGGTCGATCCTGGCAAGCTGCAGTGCGGCAAAGTCTCCGGCAGGGTCGGAGAGAGACAGCGATGATTCAGCGAATCGCTGGGCCGTAGTCGTCTTTCCGCACCACTTCGGTCCCTGAATGAGCACGGCACCAAAAATGCCAAGATCGCGTTCGATTGAGCGATCGATACATCTACTCATATACCTAGTCATCGTACTTCCTGCCATTCAAAGAAACACTTTGTTTTATAGCATCTTACCAGCGTGTAAATTATTTTGACGAAAAACCATGACACAATTTGACGGTATTTCGTGAAACAAATTGACGATATTATGTGAAACAATTTGACGGCGTTTTGTGAAACAATTTTTCGGCCATTCGTGAAACGTTCTGCGGCGGTTTCAATCCGAAGTACATACTGTTCGAAATCTGTCCAAAGATGTCGTCTGCGTTGCCAATCGGCAGAAGGTGGTTTACATCTGTCACGTTAGTACTAAGATATTCATCTAATAAATTGCATTAGTGGCTTTAGTTGTGGGGGAAACGAGGCAACGTGACTATGACGTGCTCTTTGGTGGTCAACAGCAGGAGCGGTAATACCAGGATGGTTTCGGGCGCGATCAAGCGCGCTCTGCAGGCTGCCGGTGTTGAGTTTGTCCATGCCGCGGCGTTGAGCGACGATGCGGATGCAGATCAGGTTGCGCTCGAGGCGCAGGGCGCCTGCACGGCCGACACGGTGCTCGTTGGTTTTTGGTGCGACAAGGGCGCGTGCACGCCTTCGGTCGCGGCGTTGCTCTCCGCCTTGCACGGCAAGCGCGTCTTTCTGTTTGGTACCTGCGGTTTTGGTGCCGCGCAGAGCTATTACCAGCAGATTATCGATCGTGTGACCTCCAATTTGGCCGATGATGCCGAGCTGGTGGGCTGGGCAATGTGCCAGGGCAAGATGGGCCCCGCGGTCAAACAGCGCTACGAGGCCATGCTCGAGCAAGATCCCGACAACGCCCGCGCTAAGTTGCTGCTCGACAACTGGGTTGCCGCAAAGGATCATCCCACCAAGGATGATCTGGACCATATGGTGGCGGCGGCCAGGAAGGCCGTGCTGGGCGAGTAGCTTCGCTGTTCGTGGTCCTTCGTGCAAAACAATACAAATGTGAAAGCCTCGAAGTTCTCGAGGCTTTTTTCTTTACACTCGTGGGCGCAACCGTGGCAAGCGTTTGGGGTGACATTTTCCATCACCCCGATGACGAGGCCGTCCTGGACAACATGCTCGCATGCGTTCGCTGGATGTATTCAGAGTGGGACGGGCTTTCCGGATGAGCGGGCTCTCGGAAAATGCGACCCGGAATCAAGGCTTGGAGTGGGATGCAGTTTCCGGTTGAGGGGCTTGGCGGAAAGTGCGACCCGGAATTTGCAATCGGAGTGGGATGCAGTTTCCCAACGGAGCCACAAGCGGAAATCGCATCCCACTCCGAACGTGAATTCTGGGACACGGTTTGCAGAAGATATGGGCTGAGAGCTACATGGGGTAGCCATAGAGGCATGAATAAGGGGGTTTAAAATAAGCAATACTAAATGCGGTATAAATTTAATGTGGGGGGGGGGGTACATTATCTGAGCTATACAAAATATCAGACCCTCTATTGAGAAGTTGTGTAGGGGTTAGTCGCGGGTGTTGGATAAGGCAGACAAGCATGGGGACAAATGACCACTTACGCCAAAAATAGTAGCATTTGGCGTAAAGAAGTTGATAAANCCCCCCCCCCCCCCCCCCCCCCCCCCCCCCCCCCCCCCCCCCCCCCCCCCCCCCCCCCCCCCCCCCCCCCCCCCCCCCCCCCCCCCCCCCCCCCCCCATTATCTGAGCTATACAAAATATCAGACCCTCTATTGAGAAGTTGTGTAGGGGTTAGTCGCGGGTGTTGGATAAGGCAGACAAGCATGGGGACAAATGACCACTTACGCCAAAAATAGTAGCATTTGGCGTAAAGAAGTTGATAAAAATGCAGGATGTCGGTATGGTATTAGCGTAAAATAATTCCAAAGTGGCTTTTTCGAACTCATTTATTAAGTGTCTTAGGAAAGTGGCTAATCATTGATGGGATCGAATATAGCCTCGATGAGGGTGGATTAATCACTTTGAAAACGCGTAGATTCAAACGATTTATTGCACTTCTTAGTAGCTTGGCGCTCGCGCTTGTCATAGCCCTTGCCGTTGTTTCTTTTGCTCCCCGTGCATTTGGCTACATGCCCTTTGCCGTGCTCTCGGGCTCTATGGAACCCGAGCTCCCCGTCGGCTCCATGGTGTTTGTTCACCAGGTTGATCCAACTGATATTGCCGTGGGCGACAATGCAACTTATTACCGATCGGACGGTGCCGTGGTGACTCACCAGGTGTACGAGATCGACCCTGTGGCGCAGACGATCGGCACGCAGGGAATTGCAAACAAAAATGCAGATGGAACCATCGTGCACGATGCCGAGCAGACGCCTTTTTCGCGCGTGATCGGTGTCGTTTCTTTTTGTGTCCCTTACCTGGGCTTCGTTAACGCATATTGCACGACGATGCCCGGTTTGCTTGTTGTGGTGGCCGTTCTGGCGCTGCTGGCCGCGGCGTCGATTGTGCTCGATCGGATGATTCCCGATGAGCCTGCGGGCAAGCATGTCCGCGCGCATGCGAGGGGGCGGCGTTCATAGCGGCAGGGGAGAGGTGTCGGCGACGGCAAGGGCCGTTGCCGGGGAAGTCGATTTTCGAAAGGAAGAGAACGATGGAGAACAAGAAGAAAAAGCGCTACGGCATCATTGCCGCCCTGCTGCTTCTGGTGCTGGCCGCCGGCGTGGGTACCTATGCATGGCTGACGGCTACGCAGTCGCTGGAGAACGTGTTTACGGTGGGTAGCTTTGGCCACCCGGAAAACAAGCCTGATCCGACCGATCCCGAGAAACCCGGTCAAGAGACGAATGACAAAAAAGCCTATCTGTTCGAGACCCGCTGGGTTGACAATTCCAAGATAGTCCCTGGTGACTCCGCTGCTAAGAATCCAAATGTCGGCATCAAGGCCGGTTCTGATGACGCCTACGTGTTCATCTATGTAAAGAACGCTATGGTCAAGAAAGGCACTGCTCCCGAGAACACCCCGTACTTCACCCTCAACAACAACTGGAAGCCGGTTGATGGTAAGGTGACCACCTCCGCCAATGGCAAGTACCTGAGCGGCCTATTCATGTATGCCAAGGGCTCCACGACTGGCGCCCCTGCCGTTCTGAAAGCCAAGGAAGTCACTCAGGATGTCTACACCGGTGAGCTCTTCAGCAGGGTCATGTTCCCCGGCACACTGGAGGGCACCATGGTCGAAACTAATCCCAAGATGACGGTTTCCGCCTACATCTTCGGCGACGGCCAGAAGGGTGACGAGACCAACGCTGCCGCCAATGCCCTTAAGCAGGCCAAGGTTTGGGCTGATAAACAGGCTCAGGCTTAATCCCACCCTCCCCACCGAGATCCCGACCCGCCCCCACCCCTTTATTCGGGTCGGGATCTCGGTCTCCCTTGATCGACGATTGGCGAACGTAATGCTCAACAACCTTTCCGACAATCAGAAACGCACCTTGGCGCTCGCCGCGGTGGCGCTGTTGGCCCTGGCGTGCCTGTGCGGCACGCTGGCTTTTACCGTTGATATGGTTCCGGCGAACAACGTTCTATCGTTTGGCAGCGTGAAGGTACGAGTCTGCGAATTCACCCTCAACGAGCAGGGTGAAGAGATTCCGTTTGAGGCCAACGAGCACGGGGACTATCCCGACACCAAGGCCGAGGGCTCTGACATCAGCCGCATTGTGCGCGTGGAGAACGCCGGCGCGCAGCCTGAGTACGTTCGCGCTCGTTTACGCATGATGTCAGTGGCACCCGACGGTTCGAGTGCGGATGCCTCGGGCAACGTTGCCTTTCACGTGAACGCGGGCGAGGGGTCCCCGTGGATCGATGGCGGCGATGGGTGGTACTACTACCGCGGATTGGTTGGTCGTGGCGGCATGCTCGACCCCGGCGCCATGACGGAGAGCCTCATGGATTCGCTGCGCTTTGTGGGCGACTATCACGATGCCGCGCGCGACGGTTCGTTCAGGCTCGATATAGACGTTCAGGCCGTGCAGGCCAAAAATCAGCAGGCAAATGAAACCGTCCTCGACGTGCTCGACGTCGTGGGCTGGCCGGAGGCGAACTAGCCTATGAAGATCAAGAACAGAAACCGAGGTGTGCTTAGCAGGCTGATTGCCGCCGCGGCGATCGTCTTTTGCTGTGTAATGGCGCTGCCGATGGCGGTACATGCCGAGGATGCGCCCGAGGGCCAAACCGAATACCACATCAAAAACGCGGATGACTTTTTGAAGTGCGTGGCGCTTTCGCGCGAGTGCAACACATCACTATGGAAGGTCTATCTCGATAACGATATCGATCTTAATGATGATAATATGGATGCCATTGTCTCGAGTACGGTCAAGTACCTCTCCTTTGGCAATAAGGAGCATCCCTTTAAGGGCGTTTTCGATGGCAAGAACCACACCGTGACGGGTTTGAATTACGCCAAAAACATATTGGATCCCGAGCGCGACACGGGTTTCTTTGCCGAGACCAATGGCGCCATCATCAAGAACTTTCTGGTCAAGGACGCCAACATTTGGGCCGACTTCCGCGGCGGCATCATCGTGGGCAAGGCCGTCAACACCCGCTTTGAAAACGTTATGGTCATGGAGAGCACCCTGCACGTTACGTGCGCCAATAACATTCTCAACGTTATTACCAACGCAGGCTTTGAGGGAGGCCTGATTGCCGGCGAGCTCGACGGCTGCACCCTCTACAACTGCGAGGTGCGCGGCGGTCGAGCCGTTCATAACACCACTGCAGGTGTGCAGGCGATCGGTGGCGAGGGCCTGTATATGGCGGCGTTTGCCGGCTACGTTAAGAACTCGACCATCGAGTACTGCCGCGTGACGCCTACGCGCAAAAGGGACGGCTCGATTGCCGAGAATGGCATGACCGACGTCACCAATAAATACGATGTGGCCGTTGGCGCCCTGGGCGGCAACAACGTGTACGCCTCGGGTTTTGTGGGCTGTATGGCAGGCAACGCCAAGATTGTCGACTGCTTCTCGACGGCGCGGTGCTACAGCTATGCCGCGTCGTATGTGGGCGTCATTTCCGTGACGCGCGCGTGGACGGGTGGCCTGGCGGGCCGTATTTTGACCGCTGAGGGCAACGAGCTTGTCCGCAGCCATTTTGCGGGCGATCTGAGCTCGCGCCAGTACAACCCCATCGCTGTGATTCCCATTATCCAAAACGATGTGAACCTGGGCGGCATCGGTGCGCGCGCCAATATGGGCGATGCGACTATCACCGATTGCTACTTCAAGCCTAGTGTCAGCCTATCCGGGTTTAGCCAGGGTACGGCAGCCAAGAAGACGATTTATGCCCTTGCGGGTGATGGTACGGTATCCGGTGCCGGATTCGGTCCCTGGGACGACGAACGCTACATCACGCGTGAGCTGTGGGAACAGCATGATTACGACTTCTGCGCCGGTACCATGCGCACTACTGACAATGACTCGCTTCTTGGTGGTCAGCATGCCAACGAGTGGGCCATGGATTACAAGCTGAATATCCCCGTACACGGCAAAAGCGCGAAGACGACGATTGACTTCCCCGGCGCGGGTACCGCGACAATCGAGAAGACCAAACTTGGCAAAGACCAGGCGACCACGGATCCGTATACCTTTGCGGTGAGCGCCGTGCTGGCTGGAACGGCCCAGGGCTTAGCCCAGGGCGATACGTCGGTAACGTTTAAGCAGGATACCTCCGCAAAGCCTGCGGGGCTGAGCGAGGAGAATGGCGGCTACCGTTTTATGGGCTGGTTCCGCGAACCCGATGTGCGTGTGAATCGAATTGGACAAGATAACAGCTGGTTTGACGGCAAGACCGATGCCGATGCTGTGGCTGCTGGCAAGCGCGTCGAGGAGAACACGGCCCACGATAAGGCTTCGAACTACACTGCCGACAACGGCAAGGATCATGCCGAGAGTGAGGGCTTCAAGGGCAATGACCTTTTTATCGCTTCATACGAGGCGCAGGTGCTGTTCTATAACGTCAAAGGCGAGACACTCAATTGGAAAGACGGCAAGGCACACGATCGGTCCACGGATTGGTACCGCTATGGCGTCGGTTTGACGCCAGCTGCCCCCGCGGATCGCGGTAGCTTGTCGCCAACCGCGACGCTTATTGGATGGACCACGCAGCCGAACTACGATAAGAGCATGAATGGCGCCTATGCTGCCATTACCTCAACTCAGCTGGCTGATTTGAAAAACAAGGGAGCATTCTATCCCGTGGGCAGCGAGATTGCCGTGGTCGGCCCCACCGATTTCTATCCCGTGTACAGCGACTACGTGTCGAACATCATTACGGTGTTCGAAGGCAATGAGCAGGACACGCTTGATGATGTGACCCAGCGCGTAGACGTGGGCAGCACCAAAGTCGACGTCCAGACTGCCGGGGACGGCGCCAGCGTCTACACGGTACAGGTGCGCAACACGGACGGTACGCTCCTGTCCAATGGCGGCAAGCTGCCCGATGGGTATCGTTTCCTGGGCTGGTACGAAAACAAGCAGGCCGCCGACGGGTCCGTGGTCGAGGTGCGCGTAAGCCGCGACCCCAGCTATACACTCCCTGCCGATGTCGATCTAACCGTGCCGCACACCTATACGGCGCGCTTTGAGTACCGCGTGGATTATTACGTTCGGGCATTTACAAATAGCGATCTAACGGACAGCAAGAAGTTGTGCTCGATTTGGAATAAATACAAGTCGCCCTTCGAGGAAAACGTCGGCGCGACATATGTTCGTGAAAACATTATCCATTTGGGTGCTGGCACGGACGCCTCCGCCCATGTGCTACACAATGATGAGAATCCAGCAGATAAGTGCACTACCGTTCTCTCTAATGCGACGAAAATCGTTGCGCCTATAAACGCCTACTCCCATAACGTGCGTAACGACAGCGGCGCAAACACTCTCAAGGATATGATTGCCGACACTGATTTTCCGGGAGCTGGAAAACTGAGCGATGAGAAGGTTGCCGCTAGCATCAAAGTCCAATTTCATTCTGCGCATGATAGGTATCACTTCAGTTTTTGGACGCTCGAAAGACCCGGCGACGGTTCTTGGACATATATAAATAATCCTTTTTCGAGTCTCGTTAAAACGACGGAACAATATTATGTTCGCGCTATGGTGACTACGGATGTCACCTTCTATGACAAGTATGACAACGTCAAGCAAACCGCTACTCGACGCTATGAAAGCAACTTGCTTCAACAGAAAACGCCAGAAGGTAAAGACCCGACGTTCCTGTATTGTTATCCGCATCTTTATAAGGACAAGACGGTTAATGGTAAGCCCTACGACGGAAAAAAGGGCGACATCAATCCCTACTTGACTCTTCAGGCTTCCCCGACCGATGCTGACATGGCTGTGCCGGGTTATAAGTTCCTGGGCTGGATCTCTACGGCTGAGGTCCAGAAGGACTCTGACGTCTGGAACTATATCTACGACGTCGCCGGCGACGCCTATGTGACGAGTGATCCGGATAAGGCGGCGCCGTATCTGGCAACCGACGCGTCCAAGGTCATCCAGTGGCAGGATGCCTATCCCGTGTACGTAAAGTACGACGTTAACTACACCACCAACCTGCACCGCAAGGGCTTTGACGGAACGCCGGGCCTCATCAATGTTCCGCAGTTCGACATTACGCCCCAACTTGTGGTTCAGGAGAACGGCGACGTGGTGGCTACGGTGAGCCCCGACATCAGGACGACGGTGTACGCCGACGGAACCGGTGGTGCCTATCAGCTTAAGAAGCTCGAGATCGAGCTTCCTGACGGAACGGTAGAGGAACGCAAGCCGACGGGCGAAGGTGGTAACACCTACTCCTATCCGGTGGAGCCTGGCAAGCCCTTTACGTTTGTGGCCTACTACACGCCCATTGCCGTGGTGTATCACCTGGACGATAACCATGTCGATGGCAAGCTGGCGCAGGAGGACGATACGCTCGGCAGCCTTAAGGATGGCATCCCGCTGCCAACGTATAACGTTGGAGACATCGATGCCGCGACGAGTGCATACAACGTGTTCGCGGGCTGGACGGAAACCAAGCCGGCTGCTGGTAGCGGCTATGTCGTTTGGTCGGACGGTCTTCCCATGGTTAACAAAAATACTGTGGTCAAGGCCCCCATGGAGCTGTACCCGGTCTACCGTGCCAGCGCGGTCAAGGTCCAATCGAATATCGATGCCAATTTGGAGAGCCCCGAATCCGTGCGCTCGCTTTCGCGCACCGACTTTGGCGATCAGATCTCGCTGGAGGTAAAAGCTGCAACCGAGGTTGTCGGCAAAGACGGCACCAAGTACGACTTTGTCGGTTGGTCGCGCGACTATGAATCCGATAGCCAATACACCCTGATGACCGATGACGAGAAGTATCCCCTCGAGGGCGGTGAGCCCTTTAAGAGCGTGATCTACACTGCGGTGTACAAGAAGACGCCGTATAAGGTGCGCTATCACGGCGTTGACGGCGCGCCCATCTTTACGGCGACGGTCGACTCGGGCGACGATCGCGCGACAGGCGCTGGCTTTGTCCATAACGTCGAGGTTCCCAAGGTGGATGAGAACGGCAAACCGGTCTATGACAACAACGGCAATCCCGAGATGGAGCAAAAGTCCGTCGCGTACGACCCGGATGCTTACTCCAAGATTGTCGCGCTGCTCGATGAGCGGGCGACGGCTAACGGTGAAGTGCGCGAACTCTTCCTGGAGTGGCGATATGTGCCTGCCGATGGCACTGCGAAGTCTTGGAATGAGTTTAAGGGCGAGCCGATCAAGGGCGATATGGACTTGTATCCCGTAACGTATCGCGTGACTGCCAACGACACATCCGATTCCACGAACCCTAAAACAATGACCGCGCGGCTTAAGTGGCTACTCGATCCCAACGCCGCCAACACAGTCGACAACAGCGCCGACAAGGCACCCTTTAAGGTCTGCTTTGCCGAGCCGTTTATGGGAACGCAGCTGACTGTTACAGTTAAGCAGGAGAGCTACGGCCCTGGTACATCCATGCGGGAGGAGCCCGTAAACGACAAATACGTCTCACTCTATAGCTTGGGCTCGGGCAATGGCTCATTCGACCTAGCCAATCGTCTGGAGTCCAAGAAGACGGGTGAAGGCGAACAGGACCCCGGCAATGCCGTGTTCAACTTCGACCAGACTCACGTGTTGACAATTGTAAAAAAGACCACCGATGCTAGTGCCATGGGACAGACATTCCGCTTTAAGGTGTCACGGAAGGCGTCGAAGGATTCTCCTGCCGAGACGCGCATGGTCGAAGTGAAGGTCGATAAAACGCAGCGGGAAAACGGCGAGACCTGGTATGTCGGCAGTGTGCAATTTGCCGCGCCGGTGGGTTTCTATACCGTCGAGGAAGATACGGCTTGGGCATGGCGCTACCAGGGTGAGCTGAGCACGCCTGGTAAGGCGCCCGGCAAATCTGCCGAGCTGACGATTTCGTCTGCCTCGAGCGCGGGCGATGCGGTGGTGATGTGCGTTAACACGCGTGCGAAGGACAAATGGGTCGACGGCGGCTCGCATGCCAAGAATGTTTGGAAAAACGGGCAGCTGAAGAGGGAGGACTAGGATGACAAAGCGCAAGCAGATCGTTGCCCTCCTTGTCGGCGTTCTCCTTTTGGCCGGCGCTGTCGGCACGTTTGCGTGGCTTTCGGTTACGGGCGTGCTGGTCAACGAGTTTGGTTTTGGCTCGGTGGCGCCTTCGGTGGACGAGACGCTCGAGGACAACGTGAAGAGGGATGTCTCGGTTAAAAACACGGGCTCGGCTCCGGCATACCTGCGTGTTGCGGTGGACATCTACTGGCAGGATCAGAATGGAGCGCGCCTGTGGGATGAGCCGACTAAAGACACCGACTATGTCATTACGTGGGGCAACGTGTCCAAAGCATCTGCTTCCAACAGTGCCTCGTCTTGGGTTCTCGCGTCCGACGGGTTCTACTACTGGACGTCTCCCGTTGCGCCGATGGGCAAAACCGGCGTGCTCATCAAGAGCGTGACTGAGCGGAAGGCAACTGGTAAGAACCTGGTCGTCGACATTTCGACCCAGGCAATTCAGTCCACGCCCGACGATGCAGTTAAAGAGGCATGGGGTAGCACGGTCAAGGATGGCGTGCTGGTGCCGCCGCACGGAGGTGCGTAAGTATGGCGTTCTCGATTCGCAAAGGTGTTGCGCGCTCCTTGCGTTGCGTGGTCGCGGCTATTTTCTGCATTGCCGCACTCGCCGCTCCTGCTCGTGCGCTTGCCGACACTCCCGCGATTGCATATGACGGAAATACGCGCCAGCTGACGGTCTCGGGGGCGACGGGCTCCTCGGGGGAGCCCGATCTGTTTCCAGCCTTTAAAGATCTAATGCCCGGCGATGCGCGCGAGCAGCAGATTGAGGTTCGTGCCACGGGCGTAAAGTCCCAGGTACGCGTGTTTGTGCGGGCCGTTGTCGATCACGAGACGGCACACCTGCTGTCGCCCATTACTTTAACGGCGTCGGCGGGCGATGCGTCCGCAGGCTGGCTCCAAGCAGGAGCGCCGGGCAGCGTGTTCGCATATCCCACTCAGGTCGCAACGTTTACGAGCGATGGCAGCACGGTGCTCAATCTGCAGCTGAGCGTTCCGACATCGGTGGGCAACGAGCTTGCCGATGCAAACAAGACCATTCGCTGGGAGATTACCGCCGAGGACGATGGCGAGAAGATTCCCGTACAACCTGCTGGCAGTAAGAGCCCCGGCCTGTTTGGCCTGGCGGCAACCGGCGACAGCGCGCTCACATTGCTTTTGGTGTTGCTGACGCTTGCAATCATCGCTTTTATGGGTGCGCTGCTCTTGTCCCGAAGGGATAAACGCTAGGTTCATCTTCTAAATGCAACGCCCTCTCGGGCGGCGGGCACGAAGTTCCCTGCTCTACAGTCCTGCGCAAGACGGGGGCCACATTAAGTGGCCCCCTTTGCGTGCGGAACTCGCGATGAACCTTATACGCCTCCGCCCGGACAGGCGTTTCAGTTATGAGTGACCCGCTACTTGATCTTGGTCGTACCCGGTGCCAGGTTGGGGTCGGTCTCGTTGGCCTCGGTCTGGAAGTGCTCGGTGTACACGTTCTTGCCGTCGCGGAACATCTCGTAGTACTGCATCTTGGCGTAATCCTCGCGTGCCTTGGTGGCGGCAGCGGCGGCGGCGTCGTCACCGGTGACGTTGGAGGAAAGCGCCCAGCGCAGGCTGGCGTCCTCGTAGCCCACGGAGTTGATGGCGGGCAGCGACTCGCGCAGCGTCATATGCGCCTTTTGATAGTCGGAAAGCGGGGCGCCGATCAGCTGCATAAGCTGGGTGGACAGGTAGTTGGTGGACAGGTCGTCGACCTTACTCGTCTGGTCGCAGCCGGCAACGTCGTAGTTGGCCCAGATGATGTAGTCGGTCTGCCACAGACGTTCCTGGTGCGTGGCATCGTCCTCGCCGGTAAACCACTTGTCATTGAACTTGGACGGGAAGAACGGCTGGTGGTCGCCCCAGAACACAACGACCACCTTGCGGTCGAGCTTGCTCAAGGCGTTGAGGAAGTAGCGCAACGCCTGGTCGGACTGCTCGATGCACGAGACGTACTCATCGACATCGGACAGTGTGCCGTCCTCGACGGTCTTGGTGTCCAGATCGGTCGTGTCGATATTCAGGTGCATCTGCTTGTCGGCCGGCACCAGACCCGTGTCGTAGCCTGAGTGATTCTGCATGGTCACATCGAAGATGAACTGTGGATCGGCGTTCTGGTCGAGTAGCTCCAGGATCTTGTCGTAGGTTGCCTGGTCGGTCACCATGCCGCGCAGGGTATCGGCGCCCTGGAAATCGTTGATGGACAGGAACTTGTCAAAGCCAAAGTCCTTATAGACGTTCTCGCGGTTCCAGTTGGTGGCGTGGTTGGGGTGCATGGCCGTAGTGGAATATCCGAGCGACTTGAACTGCTCGGCAAGATTCTCGGTCGTCTCCATGTTGTAGATGGTATAGGGATAGACGCCCGACCCCAGGTTGGCCATGGAGTTGCCGGTCATAAACTCAAACTCGGTATTGGCGGTGCCGCCGCCGTAGGCGCTCACGTAGAGCTTGCCGCGGCTGAGGCAGTTGGACAGGCTCTTAAAGTACTGCGGGCCCTCATAGCCGGCGTGCATGTTCTGGTAGATGGATAGGTCCGAGAAAGTTTCGTTCATGATGGCGATGACCGTGGGCTTCTCGCTGTCGAACTGCTCCTTTGCGGCGGTGCGCTCGTCGCTCTTGGCGGCGTCGGACTTGTCGTAGGCCTTAGCATACGTTTTGAGCGTGGCCTTGGCATTGTCGACGGAGTAGTCGGCGGGTTTGGGCGGCTTGATGGACTGCGCTGCGCTAATGAAAGCGGGCAGGTAGCCCTCGCGCCAGTAGCTCTCGAGCGGACGCCAGGTGTAGACGGTGATGCCGAGGGTGTTGTAGTAGTCGACGAGCGTGACATGTGCGGTCACGCCGCCCAGGCACAGCACACCCACGAGCAGGTTGGTGAGCAGCATACGCTTGGCGTTGGCGGCACCCTTTTGACGGTGCGGTGCTGCCAGGCCGGCGTACTCGCACAGCAGCATGGCGATGGCGGTAAAGCCCATGGACAACACGCAGAACAGCGAGATCGAGAAGGTGTAGCCGTTGCCGGCGACCGCCGCGGCGGTGGAGATGGCCGAAAGGTCGCCCGGCTGGATGGGCATGGATTTAAACGTGATGACGAAGAACTCGGCAATGCCCAGGACAAAGAGGGCAAAGGCCAGGACCGCGGGAGCTGCGCCGTGGCGCTGGAAAAGGAAGAACAAGCCGGTCATGAGCGCGGTGATGATGCCCCACTCGAGCAGGATGCACAGGGGGTAGACCCAGGTAAAGTCGTGGTTGGACGAGACCTCCATGCCCAGCAGCGCAAAGACGCCGGCGAGCAGCAGGCACAAGACGGTGGCGACGAGCGGGCGGCCCACAAAGGCACCGCGCAGGCGGGCGAGCTTGTCGGTGGGGGAGGGGGCATCGGTAGCAGCGAACGCGAAAACGCGCGGGGCGATGCGGTCGCGGGCGATGCTGGTCCAGGCGCAGCCGGTGAGAATGGCATTGGTCAGGATGAGCATCACAAAGGCGAGCGGCTCGTTTTGGGCGACGAGGCCCACGGCGCCCCAAATAGTCAAAAAGACCTGGAGCAGACCGAAGGCGACGCTCCAGGCGATAGCGCCCTTGCCGACGGTGCCCGACTGTGCCTTGACGGTCTTGATCTCACGTAAAACAAAGTGGACGGTCGCCGCAAGACCGACGAGCGAGATAGCGGCTGCAAACATGCTCAGACTCCTCACAAACTTAAAACCTACGAAAGCGGGGGGTACCCGATTGTTACCAAGCTATGCGCCGCATTTGGTGGCTGCACGCAACAAGCCATATTAACGCGCGCATGTGGCAGTGTTGCGCAATGTAGTGGCGACCTGCGCGATAATGGACGGGAATTACACGGAAACGTTAAGGCTCCTTAAAGAAAATGGCGAGGGTAGGGCGATGGGTGAGCAGGGTTGCAAGGCGGACATGGGCGGCGACGGAGCTGCGGTCGTGGATACGTGCGGCTATCCGGTCGAGACTACGGGCAATGCGGTGCTGGACATTTTGGAGCACCGTTCGTCCACGCGCGCTTTTGCGCGCGATGACAACGACCGTCCCGTAGTGGTGACCGACGAGCAGCGGGCGGCGATCTTGCATGCAGCGAGTCGCGCACCATCGGCGGGCGCCATGATGATGTATTCCATCGTGAGCATTCGCGAGCAGGCTAGGCTGGACCGTCTGGCCGACCTGTGCGACCATCAGCCCATGATCGCCAAGGCGCCTTGGGCACTTATATTTGTGGTCGACTATGCCAAGTGGATCGATCTGTTTGAGTATGTGGGCTGCTTTGAGCCCGAGTTTGTAGAGCGCACGGGCAAGTCGCCCCGTCGTGCGCCGGGTCTGGGCGACTTTGCCATCGCGGCGCAGGATGCCGTGATCGCCGCCCAAAACGCCGTGGTTGCCGCCGAGGCCCTGGGGCTGGGGAGCTGCTATATCGGCGATGTCATCGAGAACGCCGAGGAAGTTGCCGCGCTGCTGGATTTGCCGCCCTATACCATGCCGCTGTCGATGCTCATCATCGGCACGCCCCGAAAGGAGCGTCTGGCGATCGCGCATCCCGTGGTGAACCTGGTGCACGAGGAGCGCTACCGCCGTGCGGATACCGCGACTATGGATGCGCAGGTGGCCGAGATGGATGCGATGTTTCGACCGCACGCCCGCGAGGTGGGCGGGCGCGTGGCGGATATCTACACCCGCAAACATACCAGTCCCTTTATGGCCGAGATGAGCCGCTCCATGGAGTGGTGGTTCAAAAACTGGCTTGGAAAATGACGGGTGCGACAAAGGGACAGTCCCTTTGTCGCACCCCATATCACCGCGGTGACCTAAAGGCCGTATAAATGTTTGTCTAGCTGGGAAAACGGTGCCATTCAAACATGGGCCGATTACCTATAATCCCCTCGAACGTTAAAGTTGGGAGGAAACCGGCTTATGGAACAAAAGGCCAAGGAGGCAGCTTCGCACGCTGCGATTCCTGTGAGCATCTCGGCGATGCTCGTCACGCTGGGCGTGGTGTATGGCGATATCGGCACCAGCCCCATGTATGTAACCAAGGCGCTCGTCGCCGGCAACGGCGGCATCGGAAGCGTCACGGAGGAGTTCGTGCTCGGCGCGCTCTCCCTTGTCGTGTGGACGGTCACGCTGCTGACGACCGTCAAGTACGTGCTGATCTCGCTTCGCGCCGACAACCACGGCGAAGGCGGCATCTTTGCCCTGTACAGCCTGGTCAAGCGTTGTGGCAAGTGGCTCATCATCCCCGCCATGCTGGGCGGCGCCGCGCTGCTCGCCGATGGCATCCTCACGCCTGCCGTTACCGTGACTACGGCTATCGAGGGCCTACGCACCATCCCGGCGGTTCATGCCGTGCTCGGTGACGACCAGGGCCGCGTTGTCGCCATCACGCTCGCCATCATCATCGTACTCTTCTTGGTGCAGCGCATCGGCACGGCCAAGATCGGCCGCGCCTTTGGTCCCATCATGACGCTGTGGTTTTTGTTCCTGGGCGGTACGGGCCTGTTCTTTGTCTTCCAGCACCCCACGGCACTGCTGTGCCTCAATCCGCTGCGTGGCATCGGCTTTCTGCTGAGCCCCAACAACCATGCGGGCATCATGATCTTGGGCAGCTGCTTCCTCGCCACCACCGGTGCCGAGGCGCTCTACTCCGACATGGGCCATGTGGGGCGCGGCAATATCTACGCCACCTGGCCGTTCGTTAAGTGCTGCTTGCTGCTGTCCTACATGGGCCAGGGCGCGTGGCTCATCAACAACGCCGGCACCCCGGAGCTCATGGGTATCGCCGACCTCAACCCCTTCTACCAGATGCTCGCCCCGGGCCTGCGTCCCTTTGCCGTCGGCCTTTCCACCGTCGCGGCCATCATTGCCTCGCAGGCGCTCATCACCGGCGCCTTCTCGCTGGTATCCGAGGCCAGCCGCCTGGACCTCATGCCTCACATGCAGGTCTTCTATCCTGCCGAGACCAAGGGCCAGCTCTACATCCCCATGGTCAACAACGTCATGCTCGTGGGCTGCGTCATCGTGGTGTTGCTGTTCCAGAACTCGGCGCACATGGAGGCCGCATACGGCCTGGCCATTACGCTCACCATGATGTGTACGACGCTGCTGCTCTTCTTCTATCTGCACGTGGAGCGCAAGCTTAAGGTTGCGCCGTGGATCTTCGTCGCCTTCTTCCTCATGCTCGAGGGCTTCTTCTTTGTGAGCTCGCTCACCAAGTTCTTCCATGGCGGCTACTTCACCATCCTTATAGCTGCGCTCATCATGAGCATCATGGTGTGCTGGTACAACGGCACGGCGGTCGAGCAGCGCCAGTTTACGCTGCTGCCGCTGCGCAGCTACCTGCCGCAGCTCAAGCGCCTGCGCGACGACGACCGTTACGAGCGCCTGAGCGACAACATCGTGTACCTGACCAAGGACACTAACATCGACTATATCGACCGCGATATCGTCTACTCGATCTTGGACAAGCACCCCAAGCGCGCTCGCGCCTGGTGGTTCGTGAACGTCGAGACCATGGACGAGCCGTATACGTTTGCCTATTCGGTCGAGACGTTCGATACCGACTACGTCTTCCGCGTGCATCTGTACCTGGGCTATAAGGTCAACCAGCGTGTCAATGCTTACCTGCGTCAGGTCGTTCAGGACCTTGCCGCCACCGGTGAGCTGCCGCCGCAAAAGCACGACTACTCGGTCTACAAGGATCCGGGCAACATCGGTACGTTCAAGTTCGTCATGATCCGCAAGCTGCTGGCGCCCGAGAGCGACGTGGAGCCCAGCGAGCGCACGGCCATTACGCTCAAGCACATCATCCGCCGCGCCGCCGGCACGCCCGCGCGTTGGTACGGCCTGGAGAACTCCAACGTGAGCTTTGAGTACGTGCCGCTGTTCACCAAGTTCAAGGCTGTGAACAAGATGCAGCGCCTGGCCCCCAACGAGCGCCCGTAGTCGCCAGCGGGCTACACGGAGTTGATCATCGATGGATGAAATGAAAGCCGGGGAGGTAAACATGGATGCAAGGACTCTTGATGCGCGCGAGGCGGGTATCGACGCCGCCGAGGACCAGTTCTTTACGAACCGAGCCAACATGGATATTGCCGATCGCGTGATCTCAGTTGTGGCGTTGGTATTTGCCGCGGCGTGCGTATGTGCCCTGCTCGCGCACGTGCTGTTTGTCTAGCGACCGCAGGTTGTAAAGGCTTTACACTAGGAACCACCACGAGGGAAAACCACCACAAAGGTGCCTGTCCCCTTCGTGGTGGTTTTTGTTTTTGAGGGAGGGCGCGGCGTCGATGGATGTTCGCTCGGATGGCGATCTTGCCGACAGTTTTTGGTGGAGGCGCTCGACGCAGACGCGGCGCGGCCCTCTGTACGACACCTGCGTGGTGGCGGGGTTGCTCGCGGCCGCGACGGTTGTCGGCGCGGTGCTCGACCGCCCCGGTCTTGCCCCGAGCATCATGATTGTGTATGTGCTTGCGGTGCAGCTGTGTGCATTTTTTACCTGGAGCCGCCTGTACTGTCTGCTGAGCTCTGCCGCCGCCGTTTCGCTCTACAACTTTTTGTTTATCGAGCCGCGTTACTCCTTAACGCTTATCGACCACATCCATCCGGGCATGTTTTTCATCATGTTCGCGGTCTCGCTCGTGTCAAGCTCGATCGCTCTGGCCCTGCGCCGCGCCCTGGCGCAGGCCGCGGCAAGCGATCGCCGCACGCAGATGGTGCTCGAGACCAATCGCATGTTGCAGCGCTGCGCCGACGAGCAGCAGATTGTGCATGCTGTGGCCACGCAGCTGGCGCGTCTTTCGGGCTGTCCGGTCGTGTGGTACAGCGCCGACGCCGAGGGCGATGACCTGCTGCCGCGCGCAACGTATACGGCCGTGGGCGATGCCGCGCCGCTGCATCAGCTGGCACCCCAGATGCCGCCGCTGCTCTCGGCTTCGGTCTACGTGGGAACACCGCTCGACGCCACCTTTGGCGGATCGGCGTTCTACGGCATTTACCTGACGGTACGCTCGGGTGACACCATGGTGCGCGGGGGTGAGCCCTCCTCGGTGGTGGGCGTGCTGGCTATCGTCGCCGACCCCGATGCGTTGACGCACGAAGAACGGATGCTGGCCGATGCCATCGTGAGCGAAGGCGAGCTGGCACTCGATCGCGCCCGCGCCATGGAGGCGCGCGAGGAGGCGGCGGTGCTCGCCAAGAACGAGCAGCTGCGTGCCAACCTGCTGCGCTCCATCTCGCATGATCTGCGCACGCCGCTCACCAGTATCTCGGGTAACGCCGACGTTCTGCTCGACCAGGGCTCGACCGGAACCGCGGTGCTCGATGCCCAGACGCGCCGCGGCATGCTGCTGTCCATTCGCTCTGATGCGCAATGGCTCAACGCCACCGTCGAGAACCTGCTCGCCATCACCAAACTCGAAGGCGGCGGCATGCATCTGTCAACGACGCTCGAGCTCATGGACGATATCGTCGAGGAGGCGCTGCGCCATGTGAATCCGGCCGTGCGCGAGCACGACCTTAAAGTGGTGGCGTGCGACGAGCCGGCACTGGTCAATGTCGATGCGCGTCTGATGGTGCAGCTGGTGGTGAACCTGGTGAATAACGCTATCACCTATACGCCGTTGGGTTCGCACATTGTTATTTCGATTGATGTCGACGGCGGGCGCGTGAAGTGCTCGGTTGCCGATGACGGTCCAGGTATTGCGCCCGAGGATCGCGAGCGGATCTTTGAGTCGTTCTACACCGCCAACCACGGTTTGGCCGACAGCCACCGTAGTGTGGGCCTGGGTCTTTCGCTCTGCCGCTCCATTGCGCTGGCACATGGCGGTAGCATAGAGGTTGCCGCGGCGGATCCGCACGGCTCGGTCTTTACGATTGAGCTTCCCGCCGCCGACGTTTCGTTTGATAAGGAGTAGCGCCGTGCCGAACCCTGCCGTGAAACCGCTCATTTTGGTCGTTGAGGACGATCCTGCCGTCCGCAACCTCATTGTTGCCGCGCTCGAGGCGCACGGCTTGCGCCATATGGCCGTGGAGACTGCCCATGCCGCCATCGCCGCCGCCTCGTCGCAGGCGCCGAGCATTGTCCTGCTCGATCTGGGCCTGCCCGATATGGACGGCGTCAAGGTGGTGGAATCGGTGCGCACCTGGTCGGGCATGCCGATCATCGTGGTCTCGGCGCGCAGCGAGGACGCGGACAAGATTCGCGCGCTCGATGCCGGCGCCGACGACTATCTGACCAAGCCGTTTTCGGTCGAGGAGCTGCTCGCGCGTATTCGCACGACGCTCAGGCGCCTCTCGTATGCGCAGATTGGCATGGGTGCGTCCGAGGGCTCGTTCGATACCGGTGAGCTGCATATCGATTTTGATGCCGGCATCGCCACGATGGATGGCGAGGAGTTGCACCTGACGCCGATCGAGTACAAGTTGCTGTGCCTGTTGGCCCATAACGCCGACAAGGTGCTCACGCACCAGTTTATCCTGCACGAGATTTGGGGCACGGCAACTAAGAGCGATCTGGCGAGCCTGCGTGTCTTTATGGGCACGCTGCGTAAGAAGATCGAGTCCGACCCCGCGCATCCGCGCTATATCCAGACGCACGTGGGTATCGGCTACCGACTGGTCACCCAAGGGTAGATCGCCAACCACCATCCCACTATGAGTTGCGGTGAAATAGTTCCTGTTTGGGCCTTTACCAGGCTTTTTAGGAACTATTCCACCGCAACTTTGTTATTTGCCCTTGGGCTTGCTGGCGTAGAACTTCTTCTTTTTGGGCTTACCGGCGGGGGAGGGGCTGCCGGTGACGTGCGGCTTGCTGTCGCCGGCGTGCACATGGCCAGGCACTGCCGCGCGAGGCTTGCGCGCCTCAGGGTTGCGCAGCTCCTCGGTTCGCTCGGCAATCTCCTCGGCGCTAAAGCCGACCTCTGCCATGGCGTCCTCGATGGGCAGGCGGCGCACGATATAGCAATGGTGCACCTTCTGGTTGCGCGCGAAATCCTCGGGGATGGTCTGCGCCGTTATGTCCTGTAGCACCACGCCCGCGCGTGCGAGCTTGCGCGTCTCGGGGCGGAAGCCGCGCAGGTTGCAGCTAAAGATGGCCTGCCCGCCCTGTGCGAGCAGGCGCGATACGCCGGCCAAAAGCTCAACATGGTCGCGCTGGACATCCCAGGTGCGGCGGCCCATCTTGGACGAGTTCGAAAACGTGGGCGGGTCGACAAAGATCAGGTCCCAGCGGTTGCGCGTCTGGCGCTGGTCGCGAATCCAGGCGAGCACGTCGTCGCGCACAAAGTGATGCTGCGGACCCACAAAGCCGTTCTGGCGCATGTTGCGCTCGGCCCAGTCCAGGTAGGTGTTGGAAAGGTCGACCGTCACGGTCTCCTCGACGCCGCCGTCTGCCGCATAGCAGGTGGCGGTGCCGGTGTAGGCGAACAGGTTGAGGAAGCGGCGCGCCTGCCTGGCGTGCTCGCGCACCAGGTTGCGGGTGACGCGGTGGTCCAGGAAGATTCCTACATCCAGGTAGTCGTCAAAGTTGACGGCAAAGGTAAGGCCGCCCTCTTCGATGAGCGGCAGACGGCGGCGCGCGATGTTGGCGCGCTCGCCCGAGCCGCCCTTGCCAGCGCCCTGTTTGCCGTACTGCGAGCCGCCGCGCGAACGCATGCGGGCCTTGGCGTGCACGTGCTCGGCCGGAACATCCAGGATGCGCGGCGCGATGGCCAAGATGTCGAGCATGCGGGCCTGGGCCAGCGCGGGGTCGATGGTCTTGGGCGCGGCGTATTCGGCGATGACGAGCCAGCGGCCCGGCGTCTGCGGGCATCCCTCGTACAGGTCGATGGCGGCGGAGTAGTCGGGTAGGTCGGCATCGTAGACGCGGTAGCAGCTCACTCCCTCGCGCTTCGCCCACTTGCGACGCAGGCGGGCGTTCTTGCGCAGGCGGTTGGCGAACTGCTCCGACTCGGGGATGAGCACGGGCAGCGGCTTGCCGTCGCCTAGGTCGAGCGTGGCGGCGGGCTCGGGCATGGGGGTGTCGGCGGCTTCGTCTTGGGCATCTGCGGTCTGCTCCTCGGCATCTGCGTTGGTCGCAGCCTCAAATGCCGCGGCGGCGTGGTCGAGCGAAGGCCAGACTTCGACGGTCGCCTCCTCGTTGTTGGGCATGACGGCGATGGAGCGCGCGGGCTCGGCATGGAGCGCGCGGGCCAGCAATCCGTCGCGGGTGAGCGCGGCGACCGGTGCGGCGGTAAGCTCGGGCGCGCGGTGCAGCTCGCCGACCAGCGTCATGGCGTCGTGCATGAGCGAAAGCGGGGTCTCGGTCGTATCCGCGACCACGGCGGCACCGGCGACGGCGCCCGCGTGGTCCAGTACGGTGGCGGACTTGGCGGCGCAAAAATCGACAAAGCGCTTGTAGCCGGCACACGTAACCATGCGCTCAGCGGTCTTGCGTGCGGCGGGGTCAACATCTACGGCAACGATGCGCGCCTGGCGCTCGCGTGCTTCCGTCTCGCGCTCGCGCGCCTCGGCACGCAGCCGCTCCCACAGGTCGGCATCATGCAGCTGCCAGCCCTCAAAGCCCCAGCGCTCGCGGGCGGCGCCCGGAGCGTGGTCGGTCAGAATATTCACTGCCTCCAGCAGCAGGCCGCCGCCGGCGCACGAGGCGTCGATCAACGTGGGCAGAGCCTCGTTCTCGTAGTCGTCGGCCGTCAGCTCGCGCTCGCACAGTGCGGTCCAGCCGATCTGCGCCAACACCAGGGCGGCGTAGTCGGGGCGTAGCACGTGCGTGCCCTCGCCGGCGCGGGACGCCGCGGGCGGCAGACGCTTGAACAGCGGGTCGCCTGAAAGGTCTAGGCTGATGCTCGCGCGACGTTGGCGCAGCGAAAGCAGCAGGTGAACGTCGGGATCGTCGGCATCGACGTCGGCGCGGCGACCCGTGGCCTCGGCCAGGCGGTCGCATAGCGCGTCCTTGGCGCGCAGAGCCGAGAAGCGCGTGTTGCGCAGCTGCTCGGTCACGCCGCGGGCGGTGATGGCGATGGTGGCGCCGGGGCGGACGATGTTCTCCCAGGCGATGTCGTAAACGCCGTCGTACAACTCATCGGCATCCTGCGCCTCAAAGCGCCCAAGTACCACAAACACGCGGCTGGCCAGGCGCGACCACAGACAGGCGCGGTAGCCTTCTTCGAGCTCGCCCTCAAACGTGGCGCGGCCCTTCAGGCGGCGGACATGCGAAAGTCCGAGCCGTTTAAGCTCGTCGGCGAGTGCGGACTCAAAGCCCTCGGGGCAGCTTGCATAAAATTCCATGGGTGACCTCTCTGATTGCGTCGCTCCATTATATGATGGATGCTTCGTTTGCCATCGCCCCCGAAAGGAACCCATATGATTGATGCGTGCCCCGATTCCGCCGTGCTCTTTTTTGACGTGGATGGCACGCTGACGTCATTCGATCCCGACGATATGACCGATAAGGACTTCAATGCGGTCCATCCGTCGAAGGCAGTTGTCGATGCATTTGGTCGCCTGCGCAATGCGGGTCACCAGGCATTTATCTGCACGGGTCGCCCCCTGTGGCTCATTGCGGACAGCTTGCGTGCGCTCGACCCCGCGGGCATCGTTGCCATGGCGGGAGCCACGCTCGAGGTCGAGGGACGCGTGGTACACGAGGACTGCTTTGACGAGGACGTTATCGAGGAGCTCGCGCATCGCATTGCCGCGGCGGGCGGCGAGGCGTTGTTCGAGACGAACGGTGCAACCTATTCACTTGAGCCAGTTGGTGTCGAACAGTCATTTCTGCTAGGCGCCGACGTGGTGCATGGCGTTGATCAGATGCGCGTCGATGGCCGCTTGCGCGTAGGCAAGGTGTGCGTTAACGCGCGCGACCTGGCTTGCGTGGCCAACGACGATGGCTTTATCGATCGCAACTTTGAGCTGTGCAACACCGGTGGTCAGAATCGCGAGCTGAGCCCCAAGGGTATCGACAAGGGCGTGGGCGTGGCGCGAGCACTGGCGTATCTGGGCCGCGAGGGAAATGCGCGCACCTTTGGCTTTGGCGATTCGGGCAACGACTTGGGCATGCTCGCCGCCGTCGAGACAGCCGTGGCCATGGGCAACGCCATGCCCGAGGTCAAGGCGGTCGCCGACTACGTGACCGACGATGTCGCACACGACGGCACCGTCACAGCGATGCGCCACTTTGGGTTGATCTAATAAATGGCCGGGTCGCCTGCAGTGGGGGGGCGACCCGGCCATTTGCGCTATTTTGCAATATAGAGCTTGGGATGACTGCGGCTGCTCTCGATCGCCGCCGCCATGATACCCTCGTCGTCTCCATCAACGATGATGCCATCGAGGTCATCAATCTGCGCGGACTGATAAAAACTGGTCTTGTTGAACTTTCCCTGGTCAACCATCATGTAGCCTTGGTTTGAGTTGGTTAGGTACAAATGCTTGATCATGGCCGAGAAGTCGTGCTCGACGGTAAAACCGTGGTCGGGGTGGAATCCGTCGGCACTGACAAACGCCTTATCGGCATGTAGTTTGCTCATGCAGTCGAGCGTTAGTGCGCCCGCGAGATAGAGGTGACCCTTACGCACGGAGCCGCCCAGCAGCACTACTGAAGCATTGGGGAGATTGAAGCTGGCGTAGTTCGCGATTGCAAGATCGCCGGTGATAATGGTGATCTCACGCTTGTCCATGAGGGCCTTAGCGAAGTAAAAGCCTGTGGTGCCGATATCAATTACCAGAACATCGCCATCATCAACAAGAGTTGCTGCGGTTGCGGCGATGGCCTCCTTGGCCTCGACTTGGACATTGATGCGCTCCTCGGGATACGAGATTGCGTTGGAGCGAGAAAGCGACACCGCTCCGCCGCGTACGCGACGCAGCTTGCCTTCGGATTCCAGCGAGACGAGGTCGTGTCGCGCGGTGACTTCCGAAACCGAAAAACGGCGAACGATGTCGGATACCGAGATATTTGGCTTTTCGGCCAGCCAATTCATGATAAATCTCTGACGCTCGGCCGGTGAAAGGTCTGAAGTAGATGCCATATGCCGCTCCTTTTGAACAAAAGGCAAAAGATGCGCCTTTCGTAATCGAAATATAACGTATCGATATGAAAAGAACAAGGCAAATCGAATGAATCAAATGAACGGAATGACATGTCCCAAATTCATGTATAGCAGATAGTTCACACGTAGACGGGCTATAAAGAGTCTCATTCTGAAGGTGCCGCCCAAAAGAAGTACGTTTACACCCGATATTCGACCGTTCACGGAAAGTTGACAATTGAGCTTTCGATAGCTTTTGAAATAGTTTATAAAAGAAAACCGAAAAGCTCTTGAAACAAAGAAGAAGGCTTTCGATAGCAATAGTGCTAGATGAGAAAGGACCGAACATGGCGATTAAGGTGTTTGCCGACGGCGCTAACCTCGAAGGCATGCTTGACATGCATGACAATGGCAACGTTCAGGGCTTCACGACCAATCCTTCCCTTATGAAGGCCGGTGGCGTGACTGACTACCGCGCTTTTGCCAAGATGGTTCTTGAGCACATTACCGATGTGTCGGTCTCTTTTGAGGTGTTCGCCGACGACGAGGCGGGTATGGAAGCCGAGGCTCGCGAGATTGCAACCTGGGCAGACAACGTCTACGTTAAGATCCCGGCGCTCAACACCAAGGGCGAGTCCACGGCCGCGCTGGTCAAGCGCCTTTCTGCCGATGGCATCAAGGTGAATGTCACCACTATCTTCACGCCCAAGCAGGTCGACGATTTTGTCGATGCCGTCTCGGCCGAGACTCCCTCTATTCTGTCCATCTTCGCCGGTCGCATTGCCGATACCGGCGTCGATCCGCTGCCCCTCATGGCGGAGTCCGTAAAGAAGGCTGCCGTTAAGCCTGCTGCCGAGGTTCTCTGGGCGTCTACGCGCGAGGTCCTCAATATCTTCCAGGCGGAGTCCGTTGGATGCCAGATTATTACGGTCCCCAATGCCCTTCTTGCCAAGCGCAAGAATTTCGGAAAAGATTTGCTTGAGTACTCGCTTGATACGGTCAAGGGCTTTGCCCGCGACATCCAGGCCCTTGGTTTTCATATCCTGCCCGAGGAGTAGGGAACGAGCATGCTGACCGATCTTCTTAAGCCCGAGCTTGTTGCCTGCCATGTCGAGGTCTCCGATTGGGAGGAAGCGATCAAGACATGCGGTAAGTTGCTCGTAGGCGCTGGCAAATGCGACCAGAGCTATGTTGACGCCATGATTTCATCGGTTCACAAATTTGGCCCCTATATGGTCTTGGAAGAGGGCATCGCCATGCCCCACGCTCAGGCAGATGGCAATGTGAGTGAAGCGGGAATCTGTATCGTCACGCTTGACCCAGCCGTTGCGTTTGGACACGAGGATTTCGATCCGGTTCACGTGCTCGTGGGTATTTGCGCACCCGATCCCAAGGCTCATCTTGGCTGCTTGGCGGAGCTTTCGCAGATGTTCGAGGACGAGGACTGCGTTGCCAAGCTCAGTGCGTGCGATACGCCCGAGCAGGTTTTGGAGACCATGCGTTCATTCTTTTAGGCCTTAATGGCACGGCGATGCGTCGCCGCTTTTGGATAGACGGAAAACCGTCACGTGTAGGAGAGGAAGGTTACCATGCATATCATCACCGTATGCGGAAACGGCATCGGGTCTAGCCTGATGCTCGCTGGCAAAGTCGAGGAGCTTTGCGAGGAGGAGGGCATCAAGGCCGACGTTGAGTCTATGGACCTGAACGGTGCTTCTTCCGCAAATCCGGATCTGTTCATCACCGTTAAGGAACTCGCCCCCGAGCTCCACGGCAACGTTGTGATCGTTCGCAGCTATGTGAACAAGAAGAAGATCCGCGAAGACGCCCTCGAGGCAATCAAGGCGGCTGCCGCTAACGCCTAAATCGGCACAAAAAGGGCGGTTCCCTGTGGAAGAGGGAAACGCGCCCACGTTAGAGAGAAAGGAAGCGCAGATGCAAGCCATCCTTCCCATACTTGAGTTTATCCAATCGATTCTGACCAAGCCAGCGTGGATTATGGGTCTATTTGCCTTTGTGGGCCTTGTCGCGCTTAAGCGTCCTGCCCACAAGGTGATGACGGGCACCCTGAAGCCCATTCTTGGTTACATCATGCTGTCTGCCGGCGCCGCTGTTGTTCAGGAGAACCTTGCTCCGCTGGGTACCTTCATAGAGACCGGTTTCCACATCACCGGCGTCGTGCCCAACAACGAGGTCGTCGTTTCGATGGCTCAGAGCGTCCTCGGCGTTCAGACCATGATGATCCTGATTCTCGGCTACGTCGTGAACATTATCATTGCCCGCTTTACCAAGTTTAAGTACATCTTCCTGACGGGCCATCACAGCATGTTTATGGCCTGCCTGCTGTCTGCCGTTCTGCAGGCATCTGGCTTCCAGGATGTCCAGCTTGTCATCGTGGGTGGCATGTTCTTGGGCCTTGTGAGCGCTATGCTTCCCGCTGTTGGTCAGCGTTTCACCGAGAAGGTTACCGATGGCGATGAAATCGCCATGGGCCACTTCGGTTCACTCGCCTATTACATCTCCGCTGCAGTCGGTACGCTTTTTGCTAAGGACGCCGAGGAAAACAGTACCGAGAAGATCGAGGTTCCCGAGAAGTTCTCCTTCCTGCGCGACACCACCATCTCCACGGCCCTTACCATGGCCTTCTTCTACCTGGTTACCGCTTTCGCCGCTTACATCGCAGATCCTGCGGTCGTTACCAAGACTGCTGGCGGCGACAACGTGATTGTCTATGCCCTGACCTGCGCTCTGTCTTTTGCCGTCGGTGTCACCATCGTCTATAACGGCGTTCGTATGATCCTTGCCGACCTGGTCCCGGCTTTCCAGGGCATCTCCAACAAGCTGATCCCCGGTGCCATCCCCGCCGTCGACTGCGCCGTCTTCTTCCCCTATGCTCCCACCGCCGTCATCCTCGGCTTTGTCGCTTCCTTTATCGGTGGCGTGGTCGGTATGTTCATCGTGGGCGCTACCTTGGGCATCTTCATCATCCCGGGCATGGTTCCCCACTTCTTCTGCGGTGCTACCGCAGGCATCTACGGCAATGCTACCGGCGGTCGCAAAGGTGCAGCTCTTGGCGCTTTCGTCAACGGCCTGCTCATTACCTTTGCCCCGGCCCTGCTCCTGCCCGTTCTTGACGTCTTTGGCTTCAAGAACACTACGTTCGGCGACTTCGACTTCTCCGTCATTGGTATTACGCTCGGCCGTGCTGCCGAGGCCTTCGGTACCACCGGTGTCTACGCGATTCTCGCTGTCCTTTTGATCGTCGCCTTCGTCCCCAACTTCATCCACACCAAGGGTGCTGTGATCAACCACGTTGAGGAAGAGTAATCCAGGCATACGTTAAGCCCTAAACGGGCGGAGCTCCGATAACCGGCTCCTACACGGAAGCGGTGACGTCTCAAATGAGGCGTCACCGCTTTTGGTTTGGCGTGGTTGTGAAAACGTGTTGACAAAGCGTCGTCTCTGCGCCGCGCACGGAATCAACCGCGATGATCAGAAAAACGTTTTGCCGCTGGGGTGTCGATATAAAAATGGTAAAACTGCAAAACCGTTCGTCGAGAAGATAAAAACCAGCAGCTCACGCCTTGATAAACATAGGTAAAGTGTTTAGCAGTTTATCGGCCGTATGCAAACGAAAGGACCTCACATGGCAATCAAGGTGTTCGCTGACGGTGCAAACCTCGAGGGCATGCTCGACATGTACGAGTACGGCAACGTTCAGGGTTTCACGACCAACCCGTCCCTTATGAAGAAGGGTGGCGTGACGGATTACCGCGCGTTTGCCAAGGAAGTCCTGGCCCACATCACCGATGTGTCCGTGTCGTTTGAGGTCTTTGCCGACGACGTCGAGACCATGGAGGTCGAGGCGCGCGAGATCGCTACCTGGGCCGAGAACGTCTACGTCAAGATTCCGTGCGTGACTACCGAGGGCGAGTCCACCGCCGAGCTGATGCGTAAGCTTTCGGCCGACGGCATCAAGGTCAACGTCACCACCATCTTTACCCCCGAGCAGGTCGATGAGATGGTCGAGGCCGTTGACGCCGAGACGCCGTCCATCATCTTGCTCTTTGTCGGCCGCATTGCCGATACCGGCGTCGACCCCATTCCGTTTGTGACGGAGTCGGTCAAGAAGGCCGCCGCCAAGCCCAATTGCGAGGTCCTGTGGGCGTCCACGCGCGAGCTCATCAACATCTACCAAGCCGAAGCCTGCGGTTGCCAGATCATCACGGTGCCCAACAGCATCCTGGCCAAGCGCAAGAACATCGGCCGTGATCCGTACGAGGTCTCGCTCGATACCGTGCGCGGTTTTGCCAAGGATATCGCCTCGCTCGGCTTCCATATCCTGCCGTAAGCAAGGGTACCCCCTCTCGCGACGTGCAAAATCGCGATTATTCAGCATGGTAAAGACTTTTACCAGCTTTTATCAGCTTTTACCACTTGGTTGAAGCACGGAACGGCCCCCATTTTGGCTCTAAAAACGCCAAAACGGGGGCCGTTTTTGCTTTTATGGCTCTCCGAGGCGCCGCGGCGCTATTGGTAGACACTGAATATTCGCGATTTTGCACGTCGCGAGAGAGGGGGGTGTTCCTATAGTTTTGTCAACTGGGAAATGCTCTCCGTGCGACAGAATCGCGGCATGCTGACGCCAAGCCATTAG